>JAHXHU010000193.1 GCA_025656375.1 Candidatus Thiodiazotropha sp. (ex Ustalcina ferruginea)
TTTGTTGATCAATGACTTGTCACGATTTCATTGTATCAAAACAAGGGGGTTTTCAGGCCTTTCTCGTTAAGTATTTATGGGACAGCAGTGGGACTGGGTATACGTGGATCTGTATTGGCTTCACTGATTTTCGGTTTTCTGATAATCGGTTTCCTGGCGCTGGAAAACGCTTTGCTGTATCGGGGTGTGATCTTTTTTTTCGATCTGGACAACAATCTGCTCAACCAGATTTTCATCTACGGCCTCTTTACTATCTGCTGGATCTTGCTGACCGCTTTTGGTTTCGACTTAGTCTCCCGGGTCTCTTCTGTCATGTTGGTCGGCTTTCTGATGGTGTTGCTTTGGGTCATCATAGACATCGTCAGTGGAGCAGAACGCAGTGTCTCGGAACTTATGCTGTTTGAAAGTCAATTCCCACCTGATCTGTTGACACGAATGGGTGTTCGTTCGGATCTGGATAAGTTTGTTTTTGGTCTGAATATTCTGGTAGGTCCTGCCTGTGCTCTTGCATTGAATACGGCGGATTTCGGTCGTTATGGAAAATCGCCTACTCATATCGGTATTGCAGCATCGGTTGGCATCGGTTTTCAATCCTTGATTATGATGATCGTGGGGGGGATCTTGATGTTTGCCGGTAGTGACATCATGCTGGAACACTATACGACCGTGCAAGGCATGTCTGTGCAAGAGGTGCCCAGGCAGGTATTGAAGAATCCCGACAGTATCGCAGCAACCTTTATGGTTTTTGCCGGCGCTACCGGATTCATTTTGATGTTTCTTGCACAAGCCAAGGCGCAGGTGTTGAATGCTTACAGCTCATCGCTTTGTTTGAGCAATATGTCCGACGCACTGTTTGGCTGGCGTCCGGGAAGGTTAACATTTGTAGTGCTGGCCAATGTCATCGCATTGTTGATGCTGTATGGCCATATTCTGGAACTGGTAGAACAATGGATAAAGCTATTGGGTGTTCTGCTCAGTGCCTTATCCAGCGTGATTATCATGGACTACTTTGTTGTCGCAAAACGGGTAGGAGAAAGTGATCAGGTAGAGCAGATAAACTGGGCTGGAGTGATCAGTCTGGTAACCGCGGTTGTATTGGCACATTGGGTGTTAAAACCCTGGCAGCCTATCGAAGTGCTGAGTTCGATTGCAACCGTTGCAGTGCTCTATCCTGTATTACGTCTGTGGCTTTTGCGGCCCAGAGGATAAAGCGTCAGACTTCTAGCGCCTGGGTGAGCGCTTTGAAGGGTAGCAGGACACACTCATAGCGGCTCTTGTGGCCATGTACCGGTTTGAATACCGACAGTCCTTGCCAGTGATGATGAGTAGGCTCCTCTCCCTCTTTCAGCAACCTTTCCAATTCGGTTTGAGCGATGGCAATCTCGGTCAGTTGTTTGCCGGGAGTATCGCGTCCGATCAAGGATGCGGTGGCACGACACAGGGCACAACCCTGTACCTCATGGGCCAGTTCAGTCAGCATGCCGTTGTCATCCCAGGTTACCTCGATAATGACCCGGTCACCACAGAGTGGATTGTCGAGTTGAACGCGGGCGCGGGGATGCTCCAATTGCCCATTTCCAATTGGATCACGTGCCAATGCCATGATTGGATCAGCATATATGGGGTTGTTCAAATCAATATCCTCTGTGCCTCTTCAATCGCAAGCAATAAGGCATCTATATCTGTTTCATCGTTGTAGAGCGCCAGGCTGACGCGGGTGGTTCCCATTAAACCAAAAAATCTCATCAAGGGTTCGGCGCAGTGGTGTCCTCCGCGTACAGCGATGCCTCTATCTGCAAAGATTTGGGATAAGTCATGGGGGTGGACCTTAGCCAGATCCAGCGAAACCAAACTGAGGCGTTGATAAAGATCACTGGGGCCAATCAGCTTAATGCCGGGAAAATTGTTCAAACCATCGAGCAGACGACCAGTCAAGTGATATAAGTGCGACTCCACTGCTTTCAAATCCAGTTCCATGAGCCATGCAGCAGCGGCAGCCAGGCCAACCGCCTGAGCTATCGGTGGTGTGCCTGGTTCGAGTCGAGCGGGAAGTTCGGCGGGTTCGAAGCTATCGATTGTCACCCTGTGCACCATGCCACCACCTCCAAATGGGGGGGCTAGTTTTTCCAGTAGATCACGACGTCCCCAAAGTAGGCCTATGCCGGTGGGACCAAACATTTTATGTCCGGACAGTGCGTAGAAATCCACCCCTAGGGCGTTAATGTCGAGAGGACCGTGCTGCGCCATCTGGGCACCATCGAGCAATACCGCAGCATCCACAGAATGGGCGGCATCGATCAAAGGTCCCAGCTCGGTTACCGCACCGGTGACATTAGAGGCATGAGTGACTGCAACGAGCCGACAACGTTCAGTCACCAGTCTGTGAAGCGATCTCATGTCGATGCGGCCGTCTGCTGTCAGAGGTAGAAAACGCAATTTGACGCCTGTACGTCGGGACAGGATCTGCCAGGGCAGCAGGTTACTGTGATGTTCAACCAGCGACAGCAGAATCTCATCCCCCTCCTTCAGATCAACCGCATAGGCATTCGCGAGTAGATTAATAGCGCCTGTTGTACCGGAGGTAAAGATGATTTCAGAAGCATCCTGTGCACCCAAATATTGGGCGAGCATGTTGCGGGCCTGGTGGTACGCTTCGGTAGCCTCTTCTGCCAGTGGATATATGCCCCGGGAAATATTGGCACGAGATTGACACTCATGTAGATCGACCGCTTGTATGACAGCCGCGGGACATTGGGTTGTGGCTGCGTTGTCCAGGTAGCGAAGCTGAGGGTGTGATGAGAATATCGGGAACAGTTTTTTGATTTCAGCAGGATCAAAAGCCATTGCATCTGGTTTCGTCATTTGCATACCAATCGTTTCGGGTCATTGACCAGGTTCATACTGAAACAATCATACAGTTGAAAAGGTATTTAGACAGTGGGTATGTGGCGCTGTTTTTTTTCATTGGGTCGTATACCTTCTTCTAGTGTTAAGCGTTGTTAAGTATGGCCAATTATTGGGTTGTTACAAAGGGATCTTTCGTCATCGGAATAGGGCTCCAGGTATTTGCGCTTACAGTCAATCAATCACTCTTTCAGGGGCAAGAACCGGTTTCCCTTGAAGTTTCTAATATCTGCAACGAAGTTCATTAGTCAAGTATATCGCTGTGCCGTAGCTGTGGTCGGCGATTAATCACAGATCCCAGGAGAACCCAATGAGTGCAACTGTGAGCCCGAAGGTGGGTGTCATCTTCAAGTCCTATGAGCCCTTGTCCTCGATGCAGGCCTATGCACGACAGACTGAGGCCTCGAATATGAACGGTGGGTTCTGGATAGCGGAAGCCTATCATTGGTTTCGCCAATACGGGCTGGAAGCACGAGGCTGTTTTACTACCTTGGCGGCAGTCTCTATGGCCACAGAAAAGATACCTGTAGGTCTGGGTATCACATCGCCGTATATGCGACACCCTACTATTCAGGCATCTGAGGCCGCTGCCATTGATGAGTTGTCAAATGGTCGCTTCATCATGGGCATAGGTGTTGGCAAGGTAGGCATCGAATATTTAGAGTATGACATCGATGCCATGAAACCGGTTCCCGTACATCGTGAATCGATTGAGATCATGCGAAAGGTGTGGAGTGGTGAACAGTATGAGTATGAAGGTAAGTTGTTCAAATCCTCAATGCCTGAATACGATAGAACTGGCGATGGATTACGTACTGATATACCTATCTATGTCGGTGCGACAGGGCCATTTATGCAGAAGCTTGCAGGTAAGGAGAGCGATGGCATGTTGCTGGCAGGTCTGACATCGCCTGTATTTGTCAAATACGCCATCGATAATATGCAACAGGGTGCCAAGGCAGTTGGCCGTAAAGTACCCACTGATTTTCCAGTGGGCGGCGTTATTCTCTGCTCCTGTTCAGAAGACGGTGATAAGGCCCGCGATGCCACTCGCAGTTACACCGGTACTTATGTTGTCAACAAGATCCGTAACATCAAAAACGATGTCATCCTGGCAGGGTCCGGACTACCGGATTCCGCTTGGGATCCATTCCGCAAAGCCATTGCAGAGGGTACGCAGGATAATGTGACTCATCTGGTCACCGATGAGATGATGCGCAACTTTACGGTTATTTCGGGAAGTCCGGATGATTGTCTGGAGATCACCCAGGAGTTGGTGGATGCCGGCCTGAACCTTCCTTTACTGGAAGTGGTGGGCGATGACGAAGTGGATAACCTCGAGACCATTCGTCTGATGGGTGAGCATGTTGTGCCTAGATTGAAACCAGGTCCCTCTGCTGCAGGATGATCCGTCATTCTCTTCGTAATCAATGCAATTGAATATTAAACGGCCTGATGGATTCTTCACTGGATTATTGTACGACCGATTGCCTTATTTCGGTTGTGTGAAGAACCTGCGAAAACTCAGTTTGAGATACCGTATAAACAGGCCGATCGAAAGATGTGATTTCGATCGGCCTCACGCTCAATGACTTGCCGGGTCAATAATTGGCGCTGTTTCCTTGTAACGCTGGATTTCATCAACAATGCTTGAATTCCCTAAATAGCTTGAGGTAGATCGAATCATGAAACTCGCGAGTATCCGAATTAAGTCAAACGGCAAACAGACGATTGCTGTGGTTGTGGATGGGTCCTATCTCGATCTCCACAAAGCAAGCAATGGTGATCTGCCGGATTCGATGATTGCATTTTTGGAACAGGGAGCAACAGCCATGTCGGCTGCCCGGTCTATCGCCAAAGAGAGTGGATCGCTGCAATCGGCAGTCTATGATGCATCGGAAATCGGTCTGCTCGCGCCAGTGCCGAAGCCAGGCAAGATCATGCATACCTCCTGTAACTTCTCCGATCATCTGTCGGAGCTGACAACCTGGGACGAACCGGAATGGCAATCACATAATTGGGGTGATTTTCATTTCGAACACCCTACCGGTTTCTTGGAGGCGCCTTCATCTGTGGTGCCTAGCAATGCAAAGGTGAAAATACCCCACTTCAGCAAGCAGCTCGATTACGAGATCGAGGTGGGCATCCTCATCGGCAAGGAGGCCTTTCGGGTAAAAAAGGAAGAGGCATTGGATTATGTTGCCGGCCTGACTATTTTTAACGACCTTTCTGCCCGGGATATACAAGCCAGAGAACACTCCAACAAGGTCATCCTGTTGGGTAAGAGTTTCGATGGGTCCTGCCCGCTCGGTCCGCATCTGGTCACGATGGATGAAGTGGGTGAATGCGACGATCTGAAGATGGTTCTTACACTCAATGGTGAACAGCGACAAAGCTCCAGTACAGCAAATATGGTCTACAAGGTTGCAGATTTAGTAGCCTGGTGGTCGAACACGACGCTTCAGCCCGGCGATCTCATCACAACTGGCAGCCCTCCGGGTGTCATCGCCGGAATGAAGGATCCTGTCTACCTGAAACCCGGAGACAGGATCGATTGTAATATCGAGCGACTCGGTACCCTGACAACCTTCGTTGATGGCTAGCGACCGACATTGTCCGTAACGAAAACGCAACAGAATTGGATGTGACTACAGTGAATGAAAACTTAATTGCCAAAGCCATCGATCAGATCGACCGGGACCGACTGGTGCAACTGGTTATCGATTTGACCAATATCCCCAGCCCTACCGGTTACGAAGGTGACATGGCGCGCGCGGTGCATGAGGTGCTTGAGGGATCGGGCTTCGATGCCACCCTGCAACCGATCGGCGACGAACGCTATAACGCAGTAGGACGTCTGCGTGGTGCAGGAGGCGGCAAGTCGATCATGTTCAATGGTCATCTGGATACCTCTTTCGGTCCGGAGCAGGCCCATCGTGGTATCGGTTATGAGTGCAAGGGCACCCTGATTGATGACGAATGGATCTATGGTATGGGTACCTTCAACATGAAGAGCGCCATGGCTACCTATGTGGTGGCAACAGAGTCTATCCGTAAGGCGGGTATCCGGCTTGGCGGTGATGTGGTGATTGCGGGTGTTGCCGGCGAGATTGAAAAATCACCGGTGAATGAGTTCGAAGGACGCAAGTACCAGGGTTATGGCGTTGGTACAAAATTTGCGATTACACATGGTGCAGTCGCCGATTTTTGCATACTCGGTGAGCCCACTAACATGATGCTGATCCCAAGGCATTGCGGGACCACCTGGCTCAAGATCACCGTGCCCGGCCATTTGATCCATACGGCCTGGTCGGATGTGGACAAAAATGCCATCAACAAAAGCCGGGTGATACTCGATGCCATACACGAATGGATTCCGGACTATGTGGCCCGAAATCAACTCGGTGACTTCCGTCCCCGGGTCAATGTCTCCGCCATCGAGGGCGGTTGGCCCTGGCGTGGTGCGCGTACCCCTGATGGTTGTTCGATATACATGGATGTGCGAACCCTGCCCGATGCATTGCCGGTACAGGCTTATAACGAGGTACGCGATCTGGTCAATGAGCAGGTCAAGGCCCATCCGCAATTGGAAGGGACCAAGGTTGATGTGTTTGTATCAGCACCGGGTACATCTATCCCGGATGATCATGAACTGGTTCAGACGGTTATTGAAGCCCATAGCAATCAACTGGGCGAGGCGCCAAAAATGGGTGTCGAAACCTGGTATAGCGATGCTGCACATATGAATCGCTATGGTATTCCAACTGTCAATTATGGTTCCGCAGGTCGGATTAGAACAGGTGGCGGTGGTTTCTCCACCCATCAGGGTGAGCATGTTCATATTGGCGACATGCTGGACATTATCAAGGTTTATATCGAAATATTGCTGCGCAAATGTGGTGTCGCCGACTGATCGCGCAGCATGGCAAAGGGTGATGTAAAAAATATGACGACCAATGCCACAGCCATCGTTACGAAAGCGCTTCAGGGAGCCGTGTTGGCTGATGAAGAGGCGTTGCTGCTTTCTGATTACAAGGATCTGGGCCAACTGGTTCAAGCGGCAGCGGCGATACGGGATCGTGGGCATGGATCCCTAGTGACCTACTCACCCAAGGTTTTCATTCCACTGACTAAACTGTGTCGGGATGTCTGCCACTATTGCACCTTTGCTGAACTACCGAAGCATTCAAAACATGTTTATTTGCAGCCGGACGAAGTGCTTGAGATTGCTGAACGGGGTATCCAGGCCGGTTGTCATGAAGCGCTGTTTACGCTGGGCGACAAACCTGAATTGAGATACCGGTCGGCAGCCAGTGAGCTGCTATCCCTGGGCCATCACACGACCATCTCCTATCTTGCAGAGATGGCGCAAAGCGTATTCGAACAGACAGGCCTTTTACCCCATCTGAATGCCGGTGTCATGGATAAATCCGACCTGCAGCAATTGCGGGAAGTGTCTGTCTCTCAGGGTTTGATGTTGGAAAGCAGCTCTCTTCGACTGCTTGAGCCGGGTGCCCCCCATTATGGATCACCGGATAAAGTGCCTGTCCGAAGATTGAAGACCATCGAGATCGCAGGTGATCTGGGTATTCCCTTTACTTCCGGCATCCTGGTCGGTATCGGGGAGACTCGACGGGAGCGAATCGAGTCGTTGCTTGCGTTGAGATCACTGGCTGAGTCCAAGGGACATCTGCAAGAGATCATCATTCAGAATTTTCGACGTAAACCGGATACCAGGATGGCCCATGCGCCTGAACCGGATCTGGGTGATTTACTTTGGACCATCGCAATAGCACGGATCATTTTTGGCACCAAGGCAAACATCCAGGTGCCGCCGAATCTATCGCCAGGCTCTTTGGGTGAATTGTTGGCCGCCGGCATAAATGACTGGGGTGGTGTGTCTCCGGTTACCAGCGATCACGTCAATCCCGAAGCGCCTTGGCCCCAACGGCAGATGCTTGCACAAGTAACCGAAGCGCAGGGCAAGTTACTACAGCCAAGATTACCGCTCTATCCAGAATATGCGCCGCGGATGAGTGAATGGGTCGATGTTAAATTTCACCAAGCCTTGTTAAGACGAATCGATGGATCCGGCTTTCCACGAACCGATGACTGGTTTGCGGGAGCCAATGAGCCTATTCCGAAACATGCCCTCAGGCCTACAGGCGGATACCGCAGTTTGTCGAGCAAGGTCTATTGCACTGCGATGCAGGCAGCCAATGGGAAACGATTGGATGAAAGCGAGATAGCCACGCTGTTTGAAGCACGTGGCAGGGATCAGGAAATAGTTTGCGCCATTGCGGATGAACTGCGTGAATCGACAGTGGGGGATACGGTCAGCTACGTCGTTACCCGAAACATCAATTATACCAACGTGTGTGGTTTCCGTTGCGGTTTCTGCGCTTTTTCCAAGTGTCGCGCTAATAACGAACCTACCTATGATCTGTCGCTGACAGAGATACAGGCCCGTGTGAATGATGCTTGGCTGCGTGGTGCGGTTGAAGTCTGCCTGCAAGGCGGTATTCATCCCCGGTATACAGGCGCAACCTATCTTCGGATATGCCAGGCGATCAAGGCAGTTCAACCCAATATTCATATTCATGCCTTTTTACCCCTTGAAGTCAGGCAGGGGGCAAGGACGCTTGGTATTTCACCCGAGCATATGCTGACTGAACTCAAAGCTGCAGGTTTGGCATCGCTGCCAGGGACTGCCGCTGAGATTCTCGATGATGAAGTACGAGATATCATCTGTCACGATAAGCTGAATACCGGACAGTGGCTTGAGATAATGAAAGTCGCTCATTCTTTGGGACTGAACAGTACGGCGACGATCATGTTCGGTCATGTCGACCGGCCGGTACATTGGGCACGCCATCTGTTGCGGATCAGGGATCTACAGGCGGAAACGGGCGGGTTTACCGAATTCGTACCACTGCCTTTCGTGCATATGGGGGCGCCGATCTATCGTCGGGGCGAGTCCCGACAAGGTCCCTCCTTCCGTGAGGCGCTGTTGATGCATGCAATGGCAAGGTTGGTTCTATACCCTCATATCACGAACATTCAGACATCCTGGGCAAAAATGGGCCGAGAAGGGGCTTTGTCATGCCTACAAGCGGGGGCTAACGATCTGGGTGGAACCCTGATGAGTGAGAGTATCAGCCGTGCTGCTGGTGCGAGTCATGGGCAAGAGCTGCCGCCGGAAGAGATGGAGCGGCTTATTGCTTCGATCAACCGGCCTGCACGACAACGTACTACCCTCTATGGAGTGGCGGATCCTGATCGTATCAGTGCATCAAGGGCAGTACAGATGCCAGAGCTTGTGACTATGGGTCAACCCTATGCCCTCTGAAATCTTGCTATGAAATGACTGATGCCTAAACCAGTCGGGGATTGATAATGACCAGACCCGAAGACCGCTTTGAATTTACCGCTATGCCGCAGCGTTCCAAGTGGCGACTGCCCGAGGGTAAGAGAGTAGCTGTATATACCGTTGTCAATGTCGAAGAATGGGATATCGAAAAGCCCGTTGCCCGGGAATATGTCACATCACCTGCCGGTGTGGTTACCGTACCCAATATTCCGAATTGGGCCTGGCATGAGTATGGTATGCGGGTGGGGATATGGCGCCTCATGGAAGTACTAAAGAAACATAATTTATTGGCGAGTGCGGCGATCAACGCCCGGGTTTGCGAGGGTAATGGAGCACCGGTGGCAAGAGCTCTGTGTGATGCTGGATGGGCATTGATGGGGCACGGCTATGCGCAGGCACCCTTACACATGGCGCCTGACCAGCGTGAAGTTATTGCAAGGTCTTTCGATGTGCTGCGCAATTTTAGCGGTAAGGCACCGAAAGGATGGCTTGGTCCGGGGCTGCATGAAAAACTGGACAGCTTGGATATTCTTTCCGAGGTCGGCTTCAAGTTTGTGTGCGATTTTCCGATGGATGAACAACCGGTAGCGATGAGTACTTCATCTGAACCTGTAGTCGCTATGCCCTATACCTTGGAGCTGAGTGACCTGCCGATGATGGTCGTGCACCAGCACGAATCCAGGGTTTGGCTCGATCGGGTAGTCGATCAATTCGACCGGCTCTATGCAGAGGGTGCCGATCAACCGAGAGTCATGTCGATGAGCGTGCATCCGTATATCATGGGTGTGCCCCACCGCATCAAGTATTTTGAGGCGGGATACGACTATATGAAAAAGCACGATGACGTGTGGTTCACCACAGCGGAAGAGATCTATGACTGGTTCATCAGTCATCCACAATAAGTTAGCCACTATATGTCAGCCAGAAATGCCCAGGAATTGCTGATTGATTCGTTTTGTCATTCCGGCATAGACCGGAATCCATGTTCTTCCTGGAAAAACCTATTCAGCAAGCGGAATTCGCCGAGACCACGCGGTTATAACGGTGTTCCATGGCGCCATCAAGCACTTTTTTGATACCTCTCGACTTTGGGGAAAAGGACATTGATGCTGCCTATACACTCAATCCGGCTGATCACAAGATTGAATGCAATTATCCTGGATGAGATCAGCGGCTCACTTGAGCCGCGACACGAGCTCCACGCGCCGGTTCAGCTGGCGTCCGTCTGTGCCCGTGTTGGTGGCGACGGGGGAGAGGGGCCCCACGCCATCTGCCTGCAGCTGCTTCGCTGCCGCCGGCAGTTTGGCAATGATCGCCGTTACAACAGCCTCCGCACGCGCCTTCGACAGCATCAGGTTGCTTGCGAACCTGCCTTGATCATCTGTATGGCCGACGACATAGAAAATGTGTTGCGGGTTTTCCTGCAGGTAGTTGACGATCGTTACCAATATAACTTCGGATTCCGGGCGGATGCTCGCACTGCCGGTATCGAAACGAATGCCGTAAATCGCTACACGGCCCTCGCTTGCCATCTGGTTGCGTAACGCGTCGAGGTTCAGGATCACCGTGCCCTGTTCCATCGCCGCCGATTCAATCTGTTCGATTGCGTAACCACCGTTGCGGCTCGTAAATACGGCAATCAGCACATCGGTCCGGTCGATAGACTTGCGCGCGACGAGGTACTCCTGCGCCTGGGTAGAGATCTGTGCGACAGTGCTGATTCCGGTCCTGCCGCGTTTACCGGAGTAGGTTCGTTTAAGCATGTCGTTCTTGCCGGCGGCATTCAGGTCGCGTACTTTCAACTCTCCCAGACGGGTATCGTCGATCAGGGTCAGAATCTCAAATCCCGTTGCCTTGAATTCGTTCTCGAAACTCTTGATCACCTCGTAATTGCTTTTTTCATCCGGCTTCTTATACAGGCGACTGTGAATGCGGCCGTCGATCGTGACCGGTTTGGCATCCGCCGCAGCGGAGGGCAGGTAACGGTACTTAACAAAGTCGGCCTTGTATTCGCCGATCGGGGTACTGCCGGAAAACGGCGAGACGAGGTCGGCCGCCGATACCGGACCGCTAAGCGTGAGCAATACTGAGATAATAATCACAATCTTATTCATTGTTATTACTCCTTAACCGTTTCACCTTTGCATGCCATCACCTAGGTCACGTAGTTGGGTAATGTCTGCGCAAGATTTCCGCAGGCTTCGGCCTTTTCGCCTGACCTGATTGGCTCGTTCACGCATTCACAGACACTGTATTCCCTTTCGGCGGTACCAGAACCAGGAGCTGTGTCACTATCCTCGCCGCTGCCATTCGAACAGCCAAAGAGCAACAACATGGCAATCGACATCACGGAATTATTTTTCATAATCGATACCAATAGTCGTAAGTGTACGGGTGGAGTATGCACGACTTGCAACGTACGGCCAGGGGCGTCGTGCAGCCAAATAAGTAGATGATAGCACCGATTGGTGTTGAGTAATCGGCTACTAATATCATGTTAATGATAATCATTCGTAATATAGTTCGGTCCTACCAGCAGGAATAACCGCTTCTCTGCTGTTTGAGAAAGGGATGATTCCCTATACATCCTTAGACTCATTGAATATTGGTAAGCATACAATCCATCTTTTTTTAGTGTTCAAGCCTATCGGCCTGCCAGCAGATGCCAGCCAGCCTTAATTTGCATCCTGAGTGGGGAATTGAGTTATACATAAAAACACTGACTATATTCGGTGCAGAGAGTGTACCGATGAAAAAATCCTTAGTTGCGCAGATAAGTGAGAGTACGCCACTATTCCGGGCAGGCCGTACCATCCTTAGCATTAGATCGGCTAGCTCAGAGTACCCTTTTTAAGAGTCGACTAAGCATTTACCTGACTTCCGTCATCTATAGGTTGGCAAGGCTGTTACAGAGCAGCCGTTGTCACTGAGAGTCAAACCCTGGGCATCGTTAGGCAAGATGTCTAAAGCGGTCAAACTCTAGAATCAAGCTATCTCCCAAGCGTCCAGCCCGGCAGTGGCTGCTCGTATCCTTTCTCTTTTATTCCTCAGGGTAGCAAGTGATGAGCTTACAGATTCCCAATGACAAGATTTGGATTAGTGAACTGAATCAAAATCAGACGGTCCGTGGCGGGTTTGATCGGGACCGAACAGTACGTTTTTACGACACAACCTTGCGTGATGGCGAGCAGGCCATTGGTGTGGTGTTTAATCCTGATGAAAAGTTTGAGATTGCCTGTAAATTGTCAGAGCTGGGTGTGGGGCGTATCGAATCAGGTTTCCCCAAGGTCTCTGCAGAGGACACCGAAGCGGTTAAACGTATTCTTGGAGCGGGTTTGGCCTCTGAAATATGGGGATTTGCCCGTTGTGTTATCAGTGATATCGATGCGCATATCGGGCTGGGCACCCAACAGGTATTGGTCGAGATCTCCACCAGTGACCTCAAAATGCAGGCCTATGGTTTCGACCGTAAGAAGGTCTTGGAGCGTCTGACCCATGCTGTTCGGCATGCCAGGGATAACGGTATCCGGGTCAACTTTTTTGCTGTCGATGCAACCCGATCCGATATGGGGTTTCTGAAAGAGGTCTACTCCACGGCGATAGAGACCGGTGCGGAAGAGATATCGGTGGTCGATACCATTGGTGCCTGTGCACCTGAGGCAGTTGAAGCGTTGATCGGCGATATTGCCGCACATGTCGGACCCGACATTCCTATCCATTGGCATGGACACAACGACTTTGGTCCTGCCACTGCATCTGCCATTGCTGCGGTCAGGGGGGGTGCGACATGGATCCAAGGCACAGTGAATGGAATGGGTGAGCGGGCAGGGAATGCGGATATTTGCGAAGTGGCCCTGGCATTGCAATGTCTGTATGACATGCCGGTTGAACTCGATTTGACCAAAGCGCGAGAAGCGTCGCGGGTGGTTAAAAAGGCCGGAGGTTACCAGGTGGATGGCTGGAAACCTGTAGTGGGTGAAAACCTATACATCAGGGAGAGTGGTGCGGTAGCGAGTCAGTTCCATATTCCACAGGCGATTGAGCCCTATTCGGCCGATATCGTTGCCGCAGAGCGTGGCATCGTGCTCGGGAAAAAGAGTGGTTTGGCGAGTATCCAGTTAAAAGCGGAGGAGCTGAATCTATCGATTCCCGAAGAGCGTTATCCGACCATTTTGGCAGCCATCAAGTCGCGAGCCACATCGGAGGAACGATTGGTCAGCGATGAAGAGTTTCGACAGATTGTCTCTCAGAGCCAATAAGCGGGTAGTGGCCATCATCCTATAAGGGATTATTTAGCACACGAGTGATTGATCAGGTTAGCCTGGTTAGCAGCTGGTTAGCTACAGTAGTGCAAAACCGGGTGGCATCTATACAAAAAGTATCTGGACACCTCTGACATTAATGGGACCACAGTTCGTTGTGTCCTATCCAATTCTTTGTTAATCAAAAAAGGTTTTCGAGGGCGCTATGCAGATTAAAAATGTGGGTGTTGTGGGGGCGGGTACCATGGGTAATGGTATTGCCCAGGTTTTTGCCGCAGCAGGATTCAGTGTACTCATGCATGATGTCGATGAAGCATCCCTGCAACGAGGTATGGGTACGATTGGAAAGAGTCTGGACCGATTGTTGAAAAAGGAAAAAATCACTGAACAGGATAAAAATGAAACACTAGCCAACATTCAGGTGACGACGCGACTCGAACAGATGGAGGATGTTGACTTGGTGGTTGAGGCAGCCAGTGAAAAATATGAGGTCAAGGCTTCGATCTTCAGATCATTAGATCAATACTGTAAGCCAGAGGCTGTACTGGCATCCAATACATCCTCGATATCACTGACCCTGATAGCAGGGGTGACCAAACGACCCGAACGGGTGATCGGTATGCATTTTATGAATCCCGTGCCGATCATGAAATTGATTGAGGTCATCCGCGCTTTACAAACGGATGATGAAGTCAATCGGTTAATCCATGAGCTCTCCAAGCAGATAGGTAAAACACCTGTCGCGGTAAACGACAGCCCGGGTTTTGTTTCCAACAGAATTCTTTTACCCATGATTAACGAGGCAATTTTTACACTTCAGGAAGGCGTTGCTTCAGTAGAGGCCATTGATGAAGTGATGAAGCTGGGTATGAATCATCCTATGGGTCCTCTGGCGCTGGCAGATCTTATAGGGCTTGACACCTGCCTCTCTATCATGGAAGTGTTACATGATGGATTGGGAGATGATAAATACCGTCCCTGTCCTCTGCTTCGTCGCATGGTTGATGCGGGTTACTTGGGCAGAAAAAGCGCAAAAGGCTTTTATGCGTATTAAGCCCTGTAAACAGCACCGTTATTGACCTTTCAATACACTGGATAACAAATCAAAAATGAATGAGATCAGTTATAAGCATGTCTTAGTCGAGATGGTTGAGGCCGGTATCCATCTGAATCGTCCTGCCAGTTTCAATGCGCTCAATACTGAAACCTTTGAAGAGTTGCAGACAGCTCTGACTGATATTGCCAACGATGCTGATGCACGGGTGTTATTGATAACCGGTGCAGGTGAAAAGGCATTTGTGGCTGGGGCCGATATCACCGAAATGCAAAACAAGGCGGCCGTCGAGGGAGCTGAATTTTCACAAACAGCCATCGGCGTACTCAGGCAACTCGAGACCTTGCCAATCCCTGTTATCGCTGCCGTCAACGGTTATTGTTTGGGAGGAGGGTGCGAACTGGCCATGGCCTGTGACTGGATACTGGCTTCGGAGAACGCCATTTTTGGCCAGCCGGAAGTGAACTTGGGTATAACCCCAGGTTTTGGCGGTACTCGGCGGTTAGCGCGTCTTATCGGCCCGGCAAGAGCCATGGAGCTCATTGTCAGTGGGCGACAGGTCAAGGCGGAAGAGGCTTGTGCCTGGGGATTGGCTAACCATGTTTATCCAAAAGAGAGCTTGATGGATGAGGCACTGACGATGGCCAGGTTGATTTGTGAAAAAGGCCCCGTTGCGGTTAGTTTAGCCAAACAGGCATTGGTAAGAGGTCAGGACCTTGACCTGGATAACGCCTGCATCCTTGAAAGTCAGTCGTTCGGTCTCTGTTTTTCCACCGATGATCAGAAAGAGGGAATGGCTGCCTTCCTGGAAAAAAGAAGTCCTGATTTCAAGGGGTGTTGAATCATACTAATGAAATCAGAATGATATATGGACTGCAACCAATAGGGGGCGGAAGATAGCAATTGGCTTTTATATCTTCCATACATTGACATATGCGTACGTTAAGGCGTACGCTTATGTATGGAGGTGAATCATGACTACGTTTAACGCAACAGAAGCGCGCGCAAAATTATACAGCTTAATTGATGAGACGACGCAAACCCACAAACCCATTATCATTACCGGTAAACGGAACAACGCAGTTCTGCTTTCCGAAGATGACTGGAACGCAATTAATGAAACGCTCTACCTCGTTTCGATACCGGGTATGCGTGAATCAATTAGAGAGGGTATGGATACGCCTCTTGATGAATGTGATAAGGATCTTGAGTGGTAATGTGGACACTTTACTATACGAAACAAGCTAAAAAAGATGCGCGTAAACTAGCGGCCGCTGGCTTGAAGGATAAGGCCAAAAAGCTGCTCGACATCATTCAGGAAAGCCCCTATCAAAATCCTCCGCCCTACGAAAAACTGGTAGGTGATTTGGATGGCTCCTATTCTCGAAGAATAAATATCCAACACCGGCTGGTTTATCAGGTGCTTGAAGACGATAGTGCCATAAAGGTGTTGCGCCTATGGACGCATTACGAGTAAAAGTCAGGGCAAGATGAAGATTGGTATGATCTGTAGCTAATTATTTTGGAGTATTACGCGTACAGGCGTTTATGAATGACGCCGGATATTGATAAAGAGTTTGTAACTTGGGTGAATCATTCAGCAGCAAGCTGAATAGTTATGTTCGGGTTAGTATTGGGCCATCATCGATTTCAAGTCCCTCACCATATATTTTGCAGCTCGGGACCATGCATACTCGTTGTCTCCTCTGAAATCGTATGCTTTTCGGATGATTGTCTGCTCGCCTGAAACATCCTTGATCTCTATGTGCAGCGTGAGGACGAGGAGGCTCATTTTATAGATCCAGCCGATCATGACCTTGTCGCCTCCGGCTTGTCTCGCGAGATCGAACTCGCATAGATTGCAGTTGTGGATTTCGGTCCCAAGTTGTGCAGCGCTGACCAGATCATCGACCCTTTTTTGGGTGACCACTTCGAATAGTTCATGTTCCTTGATCTTCTCGCCGATGAAGGTGGTTAGCTTTTTGAGCATTTGCTCGTTGCGTTCTTTACTGCCAGGGCCAGGGATGTTGTCGATGATTTCTAAAGGAAGAATAACAAGCCTTTCCTTCTCTGACGCCATCGACAGGTTTGGAATAAGCGGAACACAGCAAACCATTAGGATGGCTATCAGAGCTCTTCTCATGCTGAACAGCCAGGGTGCTTGGAAGGCTTGATTGCCAGACACTGTTTTCGGGTGAAGCATCATTGACCTATCTCCTCGTTTCTCGCGACTAGAGGAACTTCTTTATAAGACAGCGGACATATCTTGTGAACAAAGTACCTTGATATATTCTCCCAACGCTTCCCGGTCACTGCCGACTACAATGCGTCGATGACCATCGGTTGAGATTTCCAGTTGGCCTTGAACCTCGACTGTTTCACCTTGTGTACGCCCAGCATGGGTATGAACTAATGAGGTGAAAGTCCTCTGTAGGAAGGTCACCATCCTTAGCGATTTCAAGCTATTA
>JAHXHU010000337.1 GCA_025656375.1 Candidatus Thiodiazotropha sp. (ex Ustalcina ferruginea)
GCGCAAGGCACGGCGGGTCTACAGTCTCGCCTCACGGCTGCCGGGGACTAACCGCCTCGGCTTTCAGCCTTCCATGGCGCTCAGCGAATGACAAGGGCCACCAGGTAGTTGGCAGCAAGTGATTCGCGGGTGGCCTGCAATTGGTCGCTGGCGCCGGAGATGATGATTTTTACATTGCTGGGTACGGCGCCGCTATCCTGTAGGTATGTCACCACATCGCGTTTGACGATCTCCAGCCCCGTCTCCAGGGCGATGTTGTCCGGCGGGATGATGTTCAGGGTTACGGTGCGTTTGCCGTCGACACGGCGGATGTTGCTGGTATCGACTGACTCCACGATCCTGGCCAGCGATGCCAGCGGCACCACGGCATTGGTGGGCGTATAGACCGGCAGACTATCCAGGCTTTCCAACGAGGCATTGTTGCCCGCACTGCTGTATAGATAGATATCGATCTTGTCATCTTCAAGGAAGAACTCATCGACAAAGGCACCGTCGGTCAGGGCGGCGATGGTGAAGCCCATGTCGGCATTGGATATACCGGACTGCGCCAGCCGCTCCCAGTTGGGCCTGATCTCGATCAAGGGTTGAGAGAGGGTCAACGAAGCGGGCTGCGACCTGACCCTCGGTTTTTCAAAAATCTCCTTGGCACGGGATTCGGCGCGTGTGGCAACCGCATAGATAGTCTGCAGGGAGGGACCTAAAATGTCGAGGTTGATGCTGCGAGTACCGCCGCTATTGCTGGTTATGATGGATCCGCGTGATACGAACGAACGCATGCCGACGTACCTTTGATATTTCCTGTCAACGGCATCCATCAGCGGCTTGATGTGCTTGGGATCCTTTGGCTGAGCGATGATGCGCAGGCGCGTGGCCTGAATACTCAGGTTGAAATAGGCCATGGCCGGCACCTTGGTCTCGCCACGGTCGAACTGGTTCGGATTGTGTTCCAGGAAGGGTATGAAATACGCCTGCACTTCATGGCCAATGCGCGTCATGGTTTCGAGATTGTAGCCGGTGGGCGGACTCATGCTGGCAAACAGCTTCGGCTCCTCGCCTTCAGGCAGGTATTCAGCCGGAGGTGTAAGGTAGACGATGATCGCGCCACAGATCCCGATTACCACTGCGATAACGCCCAGCTGATGCATGCGCGCCCCGACTATCCATTCGACACGCTTGATCATGAATTCCTTCCAGCCCACCCTGTTTGCGGACCGACGCTCCCGGCTGCCGCTAAAGACATGTGCGGCCGCCGCGGGTATCACCTCAATCGCCACCAGCATGGAGGCGATGATGGAAGCGGAGATGGCGATGGCTACGTCAGAATACAACTGCCCGGCCTCTTCGGCGATAAACACGATGGGCACGAACACCAGCACTGTGGTCAGGGTCGAGGCGAGTACCGCGGGCCAGACCTTGCGCGCTCCGTCAACGGCTGCTTGCCAGCGATCTAGCCCTTTGCGCCAGGAGAGTTCGATGCTTTCCAGCACCACGATACTGTTGTCCAGCGTCATGCCGATGGCAAAAGCCACGCCGGCCAATGAGATAACATTGATGGTACTCCCCGCTAAGATCAATCCCATGAATGCGGCGATGGTGCAGATTGGAATACCCATCACGCCAATCAGTGTTACCCTGCCGGTGCGTAGGAACAGGAACATGACGGTACTGGCCAATACTGCTCCGATAAGCAGATTGGTCCAGACATTATGGATCGAGGCCTCTACATAACCCACGTCATCTGCCACCAGAAACATCTGCATGCCCGCGGGTCTGAGTACCTCTTCGTTGATGGCCTCGACCTCCGGCATCATGGCCCGTTTGATGTCGATGACATTGGAGCCCGCTTGACGTCGTACCGACATGCCGATCACCGGGTTGCCATCCGTATAAGAGTAACGGGTGATCTCGAAATGGCCGAGCCGAATCTCCGCAATCTCACCAAGACGAGTCAGGGCATCGCCCTGATGGTCTACAATCACCTCTTTCAGATCTTCGACATCGCGAACACGCCCGATGGTGCGCAGCAGATAACGCCGTTTGCCAGATTCGATCTCACCGCCGGAGACGTCTCGATTTCGCTGTTGGATGGCGTGGCGCACTTGGGCCACGGTGAGATTGCGTTCGGCGAGTCGAGCGGGATCGACCAGTATCTGTATCTGTCGTTCTGCACCGCCGTAGACGGAGATCTCCGACACGCCTGGCACCGTTTCCATGCGCACGGCTACATGGTCCCGAATGAAGTCCTGCATGGGGATCATGTCCAGGTTGCGCGGATTGCCCTGCAATGGCATAACCCGGAAATACATAAAGGAGTTGGCTGAAAAGGAGGTGGCGTAGATGCGCGGTTCATCCACGTTGTGGGGATAAGAGGGTACGCGGCTCAGGGCATTGATGACTTCGATCAGGGTATCGTTGAGGTTAATACCGAACGGGAACTCCAGTTCGACCTGGGCGCGACCAAAGGAGGCCGAGGAGACGAAGCGCTGCAGGCCGCGCACACTGCGCAGGTGTTCTTCCTGTTCGATGAGGATCTCTTTTTCGACATCCTGCGGAGTAGCGCCCGGCCAGTTGGTGCGAATGGAGATGGTGCGAACCTCCAGATCGGGGATCATTTGCACCGGTATTTTCAAGGCGGCGACGATCCCCAGCACGATCACGATGAGCGTGCCCACAGCGATCAGAATTCCGTGTTTGACCATGGCCTCGAACATGACTCTTTCCAGTGGACTCTTTATTCGGCACGCTTGATGCTGACGCTCTGCCCGTCGCGCAGCGCTTCATTGCCTTGCACCACAACTGTCGTATCGGCGGCCAAGCCGCTGGTGATGGCGACCCTGCCGTTGAAACTCAAACCAGTTTGAACCTGTAGTTCCGAAACCGTGGCACGCTCGCCTTTCTGATTGACCACCCATACGGTGACTCGACCGTCGGGGTAGCGTATCAATGCATCACGATGGACCACAACGCCTTGAGTCCCGGTATTCAACCGCAGCACCGCGCTGGCCGACATCCCCGGCGCCAGCTTCGCTTGGAGATCGTCTAGCGCTGTACGAATCAGAAAGGTGAGGGTACCCGGGTCGGTTACCGGAATAATGGATTCGATCACGCCATCGAATGTTCGCCCAGGCAGTGCATCCAAGCTGATAAGGATCTTGGTGGCCTTATCCAGTTTGGCGTAAACGGACTGCGGGACCTGAAAATCGATGCGCAGTCCCTCAGTAGCGATCAATTCGACGACAGAGTCACCCGGCTGAATCCACTCACCCTGTTCGACGAGTCTGCGACTGATGACGCCGGCGAACGGAGCCATGAGCTTGTGGCGCTTCAGTTGCGCCGCCTGGCGTTGTTGCTCCGCCCGGAAACGATTTACCCCAGCACCGTCAATACGAACCTCCGCCGCCAGTGACTCGATTTCGCTGACCGACACGCTGTGGCGCTTGGCCAACGCCTTGGCATCGTCCAGGCGGCGCTTGGCGTCCTCCAGTTCCTGGATCGCTTTTTCCGTTGCGGCGCGAGCCGCCGCCAGGGAAAGCCTGCCCAGCTCCGAATTGAGCTGCAGGATTTCATCACCGGCCCGCATCTGATCGCCTATCTCGATCGCCATGCTCTCAACGATACCGCTCACCTCAGTCGATAGTTTAGCGATACGTGTCGAGATTACGCTGCCGGTTATTGAAACCTCCTCGATTAGAGCGACCTCCTCGGCAGCGTCCACCAGAACTATCGGACCGCTCTGTTGACCAAACGCTACGCTCCCGCAAACGAATGCCATTAACACCCAGAATCGTCTCAAAACCATGAGACACGCCTGACACCGATTTTCTCGAGAGATACCCATAAGGCCTTGACCGGAGAAACATTGATATGTCTCTACAAATATATCACCGAAGCTCATAAATGGAGCATGATTTTACTAATGGAAGAATTTGTTTTCTCAAGGACTTAATTGCTTTTGACCTCTCCCGTCTGCTGAAATCAGACAAGTCCAGCTGACATTTATGTCTAGATTGACCCCCTGCCTTCAGAGCATTATCGCAACTGTATTGTCCGTATTTGCTCCAAGTTCGGTAGCTTTTTTCAGAGCGCTGTTCATCAGCGGCGAATACTGCATTTCTCTCACCAATTCAGTCCTTCAACTATAGACATCTGATCAAGCCAATGTATACAAATGGTATGATCTAGCGAGCCATAGATTCCTTAACAAAAGTACCGATGCAAATATCGATGAGCGTTGTAATCGCACCCTATGCGGTTCTAACTGGGTGTTTTAAGTGGATATAGTTTTATGAGACGGTGTAAGCCAATGAATATTAGATATAATAGTAGGATAACCCCTTGAATTACCGTCCCAGAAAAAGGTTCGGCCAAAACTTCCTCCACGACCCCAATATCATCCAGCGCATCGTACAAGCCATCGATCCGCAACCGGGTGAGCATCTCATTGAGATTGGTCCGGGACAGGGGGCCATTACCACTGAGTTATTGCCGTTGGTGGGTCGGATGCAGGTTGTTGAACTCGACCGTGACCTGATCGAGCCGTTGGCGCAACGCTGTGCCTCACTCGGTGAATTGGAGATCCATAACACGGATGCCCTAAAGTTTGATTTCTCATCACTGGTGGAGGCGGATCGCCCCCTGCGGGTGGTAGGGAACCTGCCTTACAATATATCCACGCCGCTACTGTTTCATCTGCTCGATCAATCCGAGCACCTGCTCGATATGCACTTCATGCTACAGAAAGAGGTAGTGGATCGCATGGCTGCCGAACCTGGTAACAAAATCTACGGCAGACTCTCTGTCATGTTGCAGGCCAGAGCCCGCGTCACCTCACTGTTTCACATCGGACCTGGTGCATTCAATCCACCACCCAAGGTCGATTCTGCATTCGTACGCTTGCAACCCAGCAATCCGCCCCCATATCGGATTGACGATTGGGGACTCTTCAGCACATTGGTCAGGCAGGCCTTTTCACAAAGGCGCAAGACCTTGCGCAACAGCCTGAGAAAGACCCTATCCACTGATACGATAGAGGCAGCCGGCATAGATCCGGGATGCAGGGCGGAACAACTTTCCGTAGAGAATTTCGCCACCCTGTCCAACCGAGCCTTATCGGTTAACAATTAATCGCATAACGAGAAAGGTATAAGGATGCAGGCAGAAGAAGATAACATCCAAGAAGAGAGTATCGAGGTCATCAGCGGCCAAGATCTGGCACGCGCTAATGAGGTCCTGCCCAATCTTATCCATCTGTTGCCTGTCTCGGCACGACCGTTCTTCCCCGGCCAGGCAGTTCCTCTACTGATGGAACAGGAGCATTGGGAGAGCACCATGGAAGCAGTGACCAACTCCCCCCATAGTCTGCTCGGTGTGGTTCTATCAGATGCAGAGTCTGCAGAGCGCGCCACCCCCGATACATTCAAGGCTATCGGTACTGTCTGCCGGGTCCATCGGGTACAACGATCCGAAGGTCGACTACAGGTGCTGGTAGAGTGCCTGCAGCGCTTTCGTACCGAGAAGATCGTACACACTGAAACACCGTTCACGGGCCGTATCGAATACCTGCCTGAACCTGCCAGTGATAGTAAGGAGATCAAACCCTATGCTGTTGCGATCATCAACACGATCAAAGAATTGTTGCCACTCAATCCCCTCTATGCGGAAGAGCTTCGGATGTTCCTCGACCGTTTCGGACCTGACGACCCTTCCCATCTGACCGATTTTGCCGCCAGCCTCACAACGTCTGATAAATTCCAACTGCAGGCGGTATTGGAGAGCGTCGAGCTGCTACCCAGAATGGAGAAGGTGCTTGAGTTGCTGCATCGCGAACTAGAAGTTGTGAAGGCTCAAGCGTCAATCCGTAAGACCGTTGAACAGCGTATGGAGAAACAGCAACGTGAGTTTCTGTTACGCGAACAGTTGAAAGCGATTCAACAGGAATTGGGCATAGAAAAGGACGATCGTACCGCTGAGTTGGATAAGTTCCGGGAGCGACTGGAGAAGCTGACACTGACAGAACAGGCTCAGCTACGGGTCGATGAAGAGATGGATAAATTGGCAGTACTGGAACCCGGCTCCCCCGAATACTCGGTCACCCGAAACTACCTTGATTGGATCACCCTGTTACCCTGGGGAATCAACTCAGTGGACAAACTCGACCTACAGTTTGCCCGCAAGACCCTGGACAAGGATCACTACGGTCTGGAGGATGTAAAGGAGCGTATTCTTGAGTTTCTTGCGCTTGGCATTATGAAAGGACAGATCGCCGGCTCTATTATACTGTTGGTTGGCCCTCCCGGTGTGTCGGCAAGACCTCTATCGGCCACTCGATCGCCGAGGCAATGGGCCGCAAGTTCTACCGCTTTTCAGTCGGCGGTATCCGCGATGAAGCGGAAATCAAAGGACATCGCCGCACCTACATCGGCACCATGCCGGGCAAGTTTCTCCAGGCGATGAAGGATGCGGGCACCCAAAACCCGGTCATCATGCTCGACGAAATCGACAAGATTGGTGCTTCCTATCATGGCGATCCCGCTTCTGCACTGCTTGAGGTGCTAGATCCCGAGCAGAACAGCGATTTTCTCGACCACTATCTGGATCTGCGCTTCGATCTATCGAAAGTGTTATTCATCTGTACTGCAAACCAGCTCGATACCATCCCAAGACCTCTGCTTGACCGAATGGAAACCATCTCATTATCGGGCTATATCGCCAGCGAGAAGCTGCAGATCGCTCGTAAATACTTGCTGCCCCGTCAGCTTAAACGAGCCGGGCTGAAACGTAGTGAACTCAAACTCAACAGCAAAGCCCTGCGCGCCATAATCGAAGGCTACGCCCGGGATGCCGGGGTCCGACGATTGGAAAAACAGATCGGTAAAATTGTACGCAAGGCCGTGGTAAAGATCCTCGAAGGGGCAAAAAAACCGATTGAGGTAACTGTCGATGATCTCAAGCGTTACCTGGGTGGTGCTGTTTTTAAGGATGAGCGTAATATGAGTGGAGCCGGTGTCGTGACCGGACTCGCCTGGACCACCATGGGGGGTGCAACACTGAATATCGAGGCCGTTGCCACCCACGAGTTCAATCGTGGTTTAAAACTGACCGGCCAGTTGGGTGATGTGATGAGGGAATCGGCCGAAATCGCCTATGGTTATATCGTCAGCCATGCAGAGGAGTTCGGGGTAAATAAAGACTTCTTCGAAAAGGCCTTTATTCATCTACATGTCCCGGCGGGGGCAACCCCCAAAGACGGGCCTTCCGCTGGCATCACCATGGCTTCGGCGCTACTCTCCCTGGCAAGGAAACAACCGGTGCGAAATATTGCCATGACCGGTGAACTGACACTGACCGGACAGGTTTTCCCGGTCGGCGGCATCAGAGAGAAGGTCATCGCAGCGCGTCGTGCAGGCATGCGTGAGTTAATCCTGCCGGAAGACAACCGTACCGACTACGAGGAAGTGCCCGATCATATCCGAAAAGGCATCAAAGTCCACTTCGCTTCAATCTTCGAAGATGTATTGCCCTTACTGTTTCGCAATAAGAAATAGAGGGAGGGCAACAGACGATCAAATCCCATAATGATGAGTCACATCATCATTGACGCATATCAAGGTGGGATCCCCAACAGTTAAATAAGGTTACGCCCTTAAATTTTAGGGTTTCCTAAGGGGGAAAGAAGTCTTACTCTCCCCATTGGCTTCACCCTGAAACCACATTTTCGGGTGTTGACCTGAAGTGTAACCACCTGATTAGCACTTTCGAGGTACCACATCATGGGAGTTATCCCACTCGGAGAACGCCCTGCTCCATCCAGTCCCCCAAAAGGGTGGGCTCCATTCGCTTTGGGATTTCGGCCATTCTTCGCACTTGCCGCACTCTCTGGCCTGTTATTAATGATCCTGTGGGTTAGTTTCTGGTATACCGGTGTAGCCCCTGTGCGCTATTTTGCTATGATCGAATGGCATAGCCATGAAATGCTGTTTGGTTTCACCACCGCCATTATCGCCGGTTTCCTTCTGACTGCCGTTCGTAACTGGACCGGCATTGACACGCTCACTGGGAAACCGCTGGCCTTGCTTGCCCTGCTCTGGCTGATTGGCAGGCTGCTACCCTTTACCCCTTCAATACCACTCTGGCTGATAGCACTGACAGACTGGCTATTTCTACCTGCCCTGATTGTTGCTCTCTATCCTCCCCTGATAAAGGCAGAAAATCGCATTAACCGTCTCTTTCTCCCATTACTGGCAGGGATGGCGTTTGCGAACCTGCTCTACCACTTACAGGGATTGGGACTGACATCTACAGCACAACGGGGGTTGGAGTTGATGCTCAATTTAGTACTACTGCTACTGATCTTCGTGGGCGGCAGAGTACTACCCTTCTTCACAGAGAAGGCCGTCAAAGGCTCAACGCCCAAATTCAGCAAACGACGTGAGCAGTGGATCTATTTTACCTTCATCATCTGGACTTTGAGCGAACTGTTGCTGCCTCAGTCATGGCTGTTGCTCCCTGCAGCAGCAGGTGTTGCCGCCACACAAGCATGGCGTTTTATCGATTGGTATCACCCGGGAATATGGAAAAAACCGATTCTTTGGGTACTGTTTACCGGACTCTTATGGCTCATTATAGGTTTCCTGCTAAAAGGCTTAACCCTGCTTGATCTATTTCCCCAGAATCTCTCTACCCATGCACTGACTGCAGGGGCTATTGGTGTCTTCACGCTTGGCATGATGGCCAGGGTCACCCTCAGACATACCGCTAGAGGGATCGAACCGAATGGTTATATGAGCTTAGGTTTCATCCTGATCAATCTCGCTGTTGTGATCCGGGTATTCCTGCCACTAACGGAGCTGCTCAGTTACCAGACATGCATCGGATTGGCTGGATCGCTTTGGGTAGTATGCTTTTTAATCTTTGTTCTGACCTACCTGCCTATCCTGATGCGTCCACGAATTGATGGAAGACCAGGATAGATACCTTATTTGTTGACATAAAGCGACATGCAATTAGCCTCACACTATGATCGTCAATGATTCGATTGATAATTAGTTATTGAATGCTTTAGTATTTACTAATATTTTTTTGCTCCATAAGTAACGCAGTAACTACTTTACATTTTATCAAACACAATCTGAGGAATAACTCATGTCTAAAATTGTAAAAATCGCAGCCGCTGCTGCTCTGATCGCCGCTTCTGCTTCCGCTTCTGCATGGTGGGGCAACCCTTGGAACAACGGTTGGGGCAACAACAACAGCAATGACTTCTTCGGTAACGGTGACGGTTCCGGTGACTTCTCTTTCAACATGAGCGGCAGTGGCCGTGGCACCGGCAATGGTTATGGCCGTGGCTACAATGACTACTACAACCGTCCTTACTACGGTTATGGCGCTCCTTATGGTGGTGCTCCTTACGGCGCTCCTTACGGTGCCCCAGCTCCTTACGGCGCTCCTGTTGCCCCTCAGGCTCCTGCTCCTGCTGCCCAGTAATCAATATCGAGTGATTGCTTAGTAGGTCCACCCAGGTGGACCAAACACACAAAGGCGGACAATTTGTCCGCCTTTGTGCATTTTGGGTCTAATTCATTTTCTTGATCAAGATTTCACATTGCTTTAACAGCCGATTAAATCAGTAGCAAAGCGAAAAAACGACCGAACACCGATCAGCTAAGGTGACTCCTAGAAAGGAATATCGTCATCGAAGTCGTTATCAGGCACCGATGTAGGTGACGCTGACGATTGTGGCCTCGATGCACCCTGTGACTGCTGAGGTGCGTCAAAAGAGGCACTACCACCACCCCGGCTATCGAGCATCTGCATCTCGTTGCCCACAATTTCAGTTGTGTAGCGGTCTTGGCCATCCTGTCCCTGCCACTTGCGGGTGCGCAGACTACCCTCTACATAGACCTTGGAACCTTTTTTCAGATAATCGCCGGCGATTTCACCCAGACGATTGAAAAAAACCACACGGTGCCACTCAGTCCGCTCCTGTTGCTCACCACTATTCTTGTCCTTCCAGGACTCTGATGTTGCCAGGGTTATGTTGGTGACAGCGCCACCACTCGGCATATAACGGGTCTCCGGATCCTTGCCCAGGTTGCCGATCAGGATTACTTTGTTGATTCCTCGAGCCATCTGTTTTCTCTCCACAGCAGTTATAGCCCCTTCCATTGGAGCCTTTCGTCAATTCAGGCGGACAAGTCTATCACCCTCACCCTTGTACGGCATAGAAATCGAGGGCATCTTGATCCACTACACCCAAATCGACTTTAAGATAGGCGACACCATCCTCGGCGATGATCACCGCGTCATCCACCCCATCAATAGCCATCAGTTTCGCAGCCAGGGTCCCGACATTGTCATCTTCCAACTTACCGACTGGTAACATATAATTACTCAGATAGTTCGGATCCGACATCCCCCAGGCAACCAGAAACCAGACCAACACCATGCCGGCACAGAGCAGGAATGTACCTTCATTCCCGTAGTGGGTATGAAACCACCCTCCCATTGCGCCACCCAGAAAGGCACCGATGAATTGAGAGCTGGAGTAGACGCCCATGGCGGTGCCCTTGCGCTCCCCTGGCACCGCCTTGGCAATCAGGGATGGCAAGGTTGCTTCCAACAGGTTAAAGGCTGTAAAAAAGATAAATAGCGCCGCCACCATGCCAGTCAAGGTATGACTGAATCTGTAGAGCACCATTGTGGCCAACCCAAGTCCAACGATGGCGCCAATGAAGACCGGGCGCATGCGCCGTCTGCTTTCTGCGATGATAACGAAGGGAATCATTGCCACCATCGACAACAACATCACCGGCAGGTAGACCTGCCAGTGATCTTCGCCAACCATTCCAAGATCCCGCAATGCCAGCGGGTAGGCAAGAAACATCGCTGTCAGACACATGTGCAGCGTCAGGATGCCGAAATCGAGACGCAACAACTCCGGCTCTGAAAGCACCTTACCGAATTGTCCGGGAACCGCTTCCGCATCGCGGTGGAAATGGCTCTCTATCGGGGTGGGTACGATAAAGATAACAATGCCAATTCCACCGAGGGCCAACACTGCAGTCAGCCAGAAGATTCCCGGCACACCGATCCAACTGTTGAGGATGGGTCCCATGATCAATGCCACGGCAAACGCGACACCGATACTGATTCCAATAATCGCCATCATACGCAGGCGTCGCTGTTCTCGACTGAGATCTGCAGCCAACGCCATGATGACAGCAGCAATAGCACCACTACCCTGCAGAGCACGTCCGAAAATAATACCGTAGATGGTCTCGGAACTAGCCGCTACAGCACTGCCTAATGCAAAGATCAGCAGACCGCTAATCAATACAGGCTTGCGCCCAATGCGATCAGAGAGCATACCGAACGGAATCTGTAGCAACGCCTGAGTCAGGCCATAGACACCGATCGCTAGCCCGATCAGCAGTGGCGTAACCTCCGGAAGCCCCTCTGCGTAAAGTGCAAACACCGGCAGGATAAGAAAAAGACCCAGCATTCGTAGGGAAAATATCCCGGAGAGCGAGTAGGCTGCTCGTCGTTCAATCGCGTTCAGTCCGGCGTCGCCGCCCCGCCCTTTCGTCATCTATAGATCGCTTTGCCAGTGAATTAAAAGAGGGCGTATAGTATCAGGTTCGCTCAATTCAATGCAGTACTGGCCCGACATTATTATGGACACGATTAGCATTCGCGGTGCACGCACCCACAACCTGCAAAATGTAGACTTGGATTTGCCGAGGGACAAGTTCATCGTATTCACCGGTCTGTCGGGTTCAGGCAAGTCTTCACTGGCTTTCGATACCATCTATGCGGAGGGACAACGTCGATATGTCGAGTCGCTCTCTGCCTATGCACGACAGTTTCTGTCGTTGATGGAGAAGCCCGATGTGGATCATATCGAGGGACTCTCACCCGCCATCTCCATTGAGCAGAAGACCACCTCGCACAATCCCCGATCAACCGTCGGCACGATTACAGAGATCTATGACTATCTGCGACTACTGTTCGCACGGGTAGGTACACCGCGTTGTCCGGAGCATGACACAACGCTGGAAGCTCAAAGTATCAGTCAAATGGTCGATCAGGTACTGGCCCTACCAGAGGGCGACAGACTGATGTTGTTGGCGCCGGTTGTGCAAGCGCGTAAAGGTGAACACCATAAGCTGTTGCAGGAGCTGCATACCCAAGGGTATATCCGTGCACGTATCGACGGTGAAGTCTTCGAACTCGACGACGCCCCTACTCTGGAACTGCATAAAAAGCACAACATTGAAGTGGTCGTCGACCGCTTCAAAGTACGCGGGGACCTATCCACCCGACTGGCTGAGTCCTTCGAGACCGCCCTCAATCTGGCTGATGGTCTGGTCCGGGTTGCCTGGATGGATGACAGCCAGCAGGAGATGGTCTTTTCTTCCCGTTTTGCCTGTTCTCACTGTGGCTACAGCCTATCAGAGTTAGAGCCAAGACTGTTCTCATTCAACAATCCGGTTGGTGCCTGCCCAACCTGCGATGGACTCGGCGTTGAACAGTTTTTCGATCCAAAAAAGGTCGTTGCCCACCCGGAGCTTTCACTGGCGGGCGGAGCTGTACGAAGCTGGGATCGGCGCAATGCTTACTACTTTCAGATGATTGCATCCCTGGGACGACATTTTGATTTCGACCCCGAGACACCCTGGGAAGCACTTACCAAGAAGGTGCAGAAGATCATTCTTCAGGGCAGTGGTCGAGAATCCATTGAGTTCAGCTACTACAATGACCGTGGCCGCTCGGTTAAGAAAAGTCACCCTTTCGAGGGCATCATCCCCAACATGCAGCGCCGCTATCGGGAGACCGACTCCAACGCGGTACGTGAGGAGCTGGCGCGCTATATCTCCAGTCAGTCCTGCCCTGACTGCGCCGGCACCCGGTTGACCCAGGCTGCACGGCATGTGTTTATCGACAAACACAATCTACCCGAGATTACCTGCATGCCCATCGGCCAGGCTAAGACCTCTTTCATGAAACTCAAACTGCCTGGCAAGCGGGGCAAAATCGCCGAGAAGATCCTCAAGGAAATTGACCAGCGATTACACTTCCTGGTCAATGTCGGCCTTGACTATCTGACCCTCGACCGCAGTGCCGAAACCCTCTCCGGGGGAGAGGCTCAGCGCATTCGCCTGGCCAGCCAGATCGGTGCCGGTCTGGTAGGCGTCATGTATGTCCTTGACGAACCCTCCATCGGCCTGCACCAAAGGGACAACCAACGCCTGCTCGACACCCTGACCTACCTGCGGGACCGGGGTAATACCGTAATTGTCGTTGAGCATGACGAGGAAGCCATCCGCAGTGCAGACCATGTGGTTGATATCGGTCCGGGTGCGGGCATACATGGGGGGCGTATCATCGCTCAGGGTACAGCTGAAACGATTGCTAAAAGTAAGGGTTCACTGACTGGCGACTACCTCAGTGGCAAGCGCACTATCGATATTCCGGTACGTACCACAAAGATCGATCCAGCACGTAACCTGGAGCTCCTGGGTGCCACTGGCAACAACCTCAAGTCTGTTGATCTGGTTGTTCCGGTTGGCAGCTTTTGCTGTATCACCGGGGTCTCAGGCTCCGGTAAGTCAACCTTGATCAATGACACCCTCTACCCGATCTGCGCCGCCGCCCTGAACAAGGCCAATACGTCACCCGCCCCCTATTCGGCAGTACGTGGACTGGACCATTTCGACAAGGTGGTGGATATCGATCAAAGCCCCATCGGACGCACTCCCCGTTCCAACCCAGCAACCTACACCGGTCTGTTTACCCCCATTCGGGAACTGTTTGCCGGTACCCATGAAGCCCGTTCACGAGGCTATACACCGGGGCGTTTCAGTTTCAATGTCAAGGGCGGGCGATGCGAAGCCTGCAGCGGCGATGGCGTGATCAAGGTGGAGATGCACTTTCTGCCTGACATCTATGTGCAGTGTGATGTCTGCAAGGGTAAGCGCTACAACCGTGAAACCTTGGAGATCCACTACAAGGGAAAGACCATCGATTCAGTACTCGGCATGACCGTCGAGGAGGCCGTAGAATTTTTTGATGCAGTACCCGCTATCAAACGTAAGCTGCAGACGCTGATGGATGTCGGGCTCTCCTATATCTCCCTTGGACAGAACGCGACCACCTTATCAGGGGGTGAAGCCCAGCGGGTCAAACTCTCCAGGGAACTCTCGAAACGAGACACCGGAAATACCCTCTACATCCTGGATGAGCCGACCACCGGCCTGCACTTTCATGACGTCAACCATCTGTTGGAGGTACTGCATCGACTGCGTAACCATGGCAATACCGTTGTAGTGATAGAGCACAACCTGGATGTAGTAAAAACTGCTGACTGGATCATCGACCTTGGCCCCGAGGGCGGCCATCGAGGGGGGGAAATCGTCGCACAGGGTACACTGCAACAACTCACGAACGTACGCGCTTCACACACGGGGCATTACCTGAAAAAACTCAAAAAATAGGCAAATAAGAAACCAAAAGCAGATAACATTAACGCCAACGCATCAAAGCTTGTTCGATACTTTTACTGAATTTCGTTATGCGGGCCTGATTTAAATCCTCGCTCTTATAGAGCGTTAAATAGGTCAGTTTACTTCGCTTTGCACAGGTCCCGAGTAATGCAACTTTTTTGCGGTTGTCGCAATAACAACCGGTCCACCCACCATGGCGAACCTAATGTCGTGATCACAAGCACCCTTCTCAACCGGTCCAGTCGGGCTTTTATTGGTCCGAAATCGCTTGCATGATCGTAAGCAATCCCAGGACCCCAGACCCGATCGAACCAACCTTTCAGCATGGCAGGAAAACCAAACCACCAGGTTGGAAACAGCAGTACCAGACCCTCTGCTTCAAGAAGCCTTTCTACCTGCTCAGCAACGCCTGATACTTCATAACTACCACGATAGTATGAAGCTCGCTCTTGCACGGTGAGTGCTGGATTGAACGCTTGGCCATAGAGGTCTTCTGTAACAACTTCATGGCCCATACCTTCCACCTGATTGACAACCTGATGAGTCAATTGTTTGCAAAGACTGTCCGATAACGGATGCGTTGTTACGACAAGGCACTTCATGGCTTTTTCCTGGTCCCACTAATCTAGGAGCCTGCCGGACTCCTAGGGAACTTGATTGTAACTGTGATATTGAGCGTTTCCAAATCTGAACCAATAACTATGAGACTTGGCACTGACTAAGGAGTACGTTGGTTAACCAACAATTCTGTTACAAGGGCGAATAATGACCAAACATTATGACTTAATTGCAATCGGTGCAGGTAGCGGAGGGCTTTCAGTTGCGGAACGTGCAGCCAGGTATGGTGCTAAATGCGCTGTGGTTGAGGCAAAAAAACTTGGCGGGACTTGCGTCAATCTGGGCTGTGTACCCAAAAAGGTCATGTGGTATGGCGCCAGTATCGCGCATACCCTGCAGGATGCACCGGATTACGGTTTCGATGTGGCACTCAAAGCATTCTCCTGGGAGACCCTTAAGCATGCCAGAGACAACTATGTCACAGGTATCAACAGTTGGTATCACACCTATCTGAAGGATTCCGATATTGATGAAATCACCGGCTACGCCCGTTTCATCGATGCCCATACCCTGGACGTGGACGGCAACCCGTTCACTGCTGATCATATCGTCATTGCGCCCGGCACATACCCGGTAGTTCCACAGGTACCCGGTGCGGAACACGGTGCCACTTCAGACGGGTTCTTTGCCTGGGAGACACTACCTGATCGTGTCGCAGTCGTCGGCAGCGGTTATATCGCAGTAGAGATTGCAGGCCTGCTCAACGCCTTGGGTGCGGATGTCACCATGCTGCTACGAAGAGAGCACCTGTTGCGACCGTTCGATGCCATGCTGAGAGAGTGTTTGATGGAGGAGATGATTGATGCAGGCATCAATATCGTCACTTCGTCTCAAATCGGAGAGGTACAAAAGCAGGCTGACGACAGTCTGGATCTGATCTGTGCAGACACAGGGCAGTTGATCGGTCGATTCGATCAACTGCTGTGGGCCATCGGCCGTGCACCGGCTACATCCGGAATGGATCTGGCCAATGCCTCGGTCACAACCGATGAAGAGGGTTATATACCCACCGACCCATTTCAGAACACGCCTATTGCCGGACTCTATGCAATTGGTGATGTCACCGGCCGGGCTCAACTGACACCCGTGGCCATCGCAGCAGGACGACGCTTGGCAGATCGGTTATTCGGCGGTATGACAGATCGCAAACTCGATTACGATCTTGTACCCACTGTGGTTTTTTCCCACCCACCCATCGCCACAGTCGGTTTGACCGAAAGTGAGGCTCGGGAGATCCATGGCAGTGCAGTAAAGATCTATCAATCCCGCTTTACCCCCATGTATCACGCCTTCACAAAACATCAGAGTAAAATGGCCATGAAACTGGTTACCGTAGGGGCACGGGAAAAGGTAGTCGGCTGCCATGTCATCGGACTCGGTGCCGATGAGATGTTACAGGGTTTTGCCGTGGCGATGCGGATGGGTGCAACCAAGCAGGATTTTGACGATACCATCGCCATTCACCCGAGCGCAGCTGAGGAGTTGGTGACTATGCGCTAAAGGGAGCACGGTAGAGTAAAGGGATTTTTTCTATGGCATTGATTGCACCGACTATCCGCTCAGTTCAACTACCGCGTGGGCTTACCCTGGCCATGGTGTTTTCAATCGCCCTTCACCTGTTGATTTACTGGTTGATAGCTAATCAATTTTATCGCGGAACATTTACCCTTCCTGACACGGTAATCTCCCCATTAATAATGGGACTCAAAAGTAGTCACTGTTAAGCTGTCTGAGCCAGCTTCTGTATCGGGGTGATTCCACCTAA
>JAHXHU010000381.1 GCA_025656375.1 Candidatus Thiodiazotropha sp. (ex Ustalcina ferruginea)
CTGGTCGATCCGTCTGCCTGTTTGAATGCTTCGAAGACCAATTCATGCTTGTTCTCAGGAATGCCTACACCGGTATCCTCGACAGCAAAGTAAATCAGATCCATACCACCACTATCCGGGTTTGTAAAAGTACGCAATATTGCACCGCCCTGGTGAGTGAATTTGAGGGCGTTGGAGAGAAAGTTCTTCAGGATCTGTCGAACCTTCTCCTGATCCGATAGAAAACTCTCTGGTAGCGACGATCCGAAATCGAGAGAAAGAGTGAGTCCTTTGGCGTCGAATTGGGGTTTGACCAGCTCGATGAGGTCCGAAACAAGGGTTTGCAGCGAAATCTGCTGCAAGCTGACGCTGGCTTTTCCAGCTTCAATCCGGGATAGGTCGAGGATATTATCGATCAATGCCCGCAGGTCACACCCCGCTTCATGAATCACTTCCAGCTGCCTTCTTTGCTCTGTGGAGACATGCTCCGGGGTCTCATTGAGCATCTTGGATAACAGCAGGATAGAGTTGAGTGGTGTGCGCAGTTCATGGCTGACATTGGCAAGAAATTGGGACTTATAGCGATTGGACTCCTCCAACTGCCGGGCATGTTGACGTTGTGCCTCCGCCTGCTTCGAGTGGGTTTCTGCCAGTTCTGTGAGCTGTCGGCCGAGTTGTTCAATCTCCCTCGATCCCTTCCAATCAAAACGTACCGGATCATCCTCACGCAGAACACGACCCACACCGTCACGCAGCTTTTGCCCAAACTGCTCGGCACGCAAGGCGATAAAACGGGCCACTATTAGCAGTATGACCAGTGCAATGAGCACAATGGTCATGACCCGGCTAATCAACACATTTCGAAACGTATCCAGTGGCGATGGATCAACCGGACGACCTACCCATAAGGGACCTGATCCTTCAGTAGTGAACAGTGGGACCCAAATAATCTGTCTGCCCTGGCCGCCTTCCCAGAGTGCCAGATTCCCCTTTTCGAACAGCGCTTGCAGGCCGCTGAAATCCTCGAAGGCACGTGCCTTGTCACTCCCACTCAGACGTTCATCCAGATAGGTGCCATCACTGGTCACCCACAATGTATTGCGGTAGGCGCGAGCCATACCGCCGACATCGATATTGATCACCACAGCACCCAAGGGAGCAACACGTTCCTGGTTGTCAGGTCCGATGATGGGACTGATCATGCGTAACGTCATGAAACGGCGGGGATCCAGATGGGCAACGCCCGGATTGAGACTGATTTTACTGACCGCCACTCGACCGAACTCTTGGTGTACGCTCTGTTGGAAGAAATCCCAGGACGGCATGTCCGGTTTCTTGATGGTCGGTTCCCATTGGCGGGTTCGTGCATTCAGTTCCAGCCAGAATCGTGGATTACCCTTCAGGTCTAGAAATAGAATCTGGAAGATATCCAGATGGTCACGTAGAATCTGGTTGATCCACTCGGTGTAACGAGCACGGGCATGATCAATCTGTTTCATCCCCTCTTCAACTTCCTGCTCACCCAGTATCAGACCCGGTTCCGGGAGTTTTGCGAGCAGTCGCAACATCTCATGGCGGCTGGCCAAATGCTCATCAAGATCACGAAAGTCTGCTCGTAGATTTTGCAGGTAGGCCTTATGGTAGAAAAATTCCAGCCGATCCAGGACAAACGGAAGATTCGTTAACACCATGGCTGTCAACGGCGCAAATCCGAAGAGAAACAAGAGGATCAGAATCTGGGTTCGGAGTTTCACAGGCTCACTAAATATTAGCGTTTTTTGATCAGATGATCTTTTTCACACGCTCAAGTATCTGTGCCGCGTGACCTTTCGGCTTCACGTCATAGATAACTTCCCGAATAATACCACTCTTATCGATGATAAAGGTTGAGCGAAGAATGCCCATTCGTTTTACGCCATTTTTCTCCTTCTCTTGCCCATTGCATACCTCGCCATCAGTATCCGCCAGCAGTTGCACGGTAAGACCGTGTTTGTCACGAAATGCGGCATGGCTGACGCAATTATCGCGGCTGATCCCAATTACCTGGGTATCCAGGGATGTGAAATCATCGGTTAGATCTGAGAGTTCCAGTGCTTCAATAGTACAGCCGGTGGTATCGTCTTTTGGGTAGAAATAGATCACCAGATTCTGCTTGCCTACGAACTGCTCAGAATTGATGATGTGCATGTCAGAGTCCGGTAATTCAAAGAATGGCACCTTATCTCCAGCGTTGAGCATGGTCTCTCCTCACGGTCGTTATCTTGTAGGGTCGTTTAATTGAAGTGTATCCCACCCGGAAAGCCTCACTCAACAAATCGGAGTGGGGTACACAATGGCAAGATAGTTGACTCCAATGAGTTGGGTCAACCATCGTTTGTTTCTGCGATTATTTCCATGGTATGAGTGGTAGCCTTCCCGGTAGTAGCGATTGGAACCAATACCCCTTCTCTAACAGCGGTAGGCAAATAGTGAGTTTCGTAGCATAATCTTGATTGTAAGCACCATCCTTGACCCCTGGCAGTATCAGTAATCAACTCATCTCACTTTTTTTGAATTTAGTGGGTGGCTGATAGCCAGTTCAAGCAGGGAAGCACAGCAATGAGAGAAGGCAAATCGTATGTACGATGATTTTTACAAATTGGAAGGCAAGCCGTTTCAGCTGACACCGGACCATAAGTTCTTTTTTAACAGCAAAGGTCACAATCGTGCCATGGCCTACCTGCGCTATGGTCTTGAACAGGGTGAGGGGTTCATTGTTATTACAGGTGGGATTGGTACCGGCAAGACCACACTGGTGCGTAATTTATTCGATGAACTGAGCAGTATGAATGTCATGGCCGCTCAACTGGTCACGACCCAGGTTGACCCGGATGATATGCTGCGCATGGTTTGTGCCTCGTTCGGGCTTGCTCATGAGGGACTCAATAAGGCAACCCTGCTGCATAATCTGGAAGCTATAGCGCGTGCCCGCCATGCTGAGGGCAAACAGATGTTGCTGGTGGTGGACGAGGCGCAGAATCTTCCACCAAGATCAGTTGAGGAGCTGCGTATGCTCTCCAATTTCCAGGTCAACAATAAGGCGCTGGTCCAGACCTTTCTGTTGGGTCAGGAGGAGTTCAAGCGTACCCTGCAGAGTCCTGGTATGGAGCAGGTACGACAGCGCATTATCGCATCCTATCACCTTGATCCATTGGGTGCTGAAGAGACAGAAAAATATATTTTGCACCGCTTGCAACTGGTCGGTTGGAATCAGGATCCCACATTCAGTGACGGGGTCTTTCCGATGATATTCGAATTCACCGGTGGTGTACCCCGCCGCATTAATGCCATGTGCGACAGAATGATGCTGTTCGGTTGTCTGGAAGAGAAGAGCTTCATAACCTGGAGAAGGATGCGGTGCTCTCGGTGATGCATGAGTTGGAACAGGAGGTCAGCTTCGACCCGCCAGTATCCGATCCAGGGCTACAACAGCCACAATTAGCGTCGGTATCACCGCTTCATCCTAGTGGGGCAACAGCGGGAGTCGGCCAGGCGATCGCCCCTCAAACCACTCCTCAGACAGTTCCCCATGCAGATGAGTTGGTCTATCGGATACAGGATCTGGAAAAGAGATCAGTAGTCTGAAAAAGACCCTTCGAAACGAGCAAAAACTGCTACGCAAGGCAATACTGCTGCAAATGGACCTGGATGAGTACGAAGACCTCGATTAAGGAGAGGTCAATCCAAGGCAGGCCCGATCAACGCCTCAATAGGTTCAAACCCTCTTGCTTCCAGGTCTTCTGCGATATCTTCCCATCGGCAATTTTGATTGCTCTCTTCCGCCTGTGCGAGATGATACCCGTCGCAAAGCGATAGGCCTCATTACGATCAAGGTCTCTCGGAACCTTAACCAGGCGTATTTCATCGTAGCGTGAACTTGGCAGTATCATTAACGTATCATTCATATCAGTTCCAAAGCTTATCGGTATAGCGAGCGAAGTATCATAGGCTCTCGGCACATGATAACTGAAAACCGCTGAATGGCTATTGTTACACTACCTTTTTTAAAGGTATCGGTAGGTTTTCTTGTAGGGCTCCGGATTTATAAAAGGGATGATTGCTACAAGATGTCTCATAGTGAGTTCTGTCCATGCGTGAAAAATTATTTTTGCTTTCAAGGTAGAAAAAATCGAGCTTCCTTGAGTCTGTCTGGCCTCAAGGTCGTCATGTGCCCGGGAAGCTTCAGCGAGCGGATACTCATTGAAGATGTTCACATGAATCGCTCCTCGGCTGATTTTATTGAACAGTGCGCCGGCACTCCGTAGCAGTGACTGACGCTCTTTTACGTAATCGAACAGGGTCGGTCGAGTCAGGTAGAGTGATCCCTGGCGGCTGAGCTCGGTAATATCAAAAAGGGGTACTTCTCCAGAGGACTGGCCAAAAGAGACCAGCGTTCCACGCGGTGCAAGGCATGCGAGAGAGGCCTGAAAGGTTGCCTGGCCTACTGAGTCATAGACCACGGACACGCCATTGCCTGCCGTGATTTGGTTGACACGCTCTACAATATTTTCTCGTCGGTAGTTGATGATATGCTGGCAGCCTGACTTTTTGGCGACCGCCCCCTTCTCTTCACTGCCCACCGTTCCGATGACTACCGCCCCGATAGCGGTTGCCCACTGGCTGAGAATCTGACCGACACCACCGGCAGCCGCATGCAGCAGTAGGATCTCCCCGGCCTTGACCGGATAGGTTCTGCAGACCAGATATTCTGCCGTCATACCCTTCAGCATCAGTGCTGCAGCCTGTTTTTCACTGATCTCATAGGGTAGCTTGATTAATCGTTCTGCAGGAAAGTTTCGTGCCTCGGCATAGGCACCCAGCGGACCACCGGCATAGGCAACCCTGTCTCCGACAGCAAACTCGCTGACACCCTCACCTATTGCCTCGCTGACACCCGCGGCCTCCAGGCCTGGAATAAAAGGCAATGAGCCAGGAGGGTAGAGGCCGGTTCGGAAGTAGACATCCACAAAGTTGAGACCAATGGCCGTTTGGCGCAGGCGGAGTTCACCCGTTTCAGGGTCGGAGAGTTCAACATTTTCCCAGTTGAGAACTTCGCTGCCGCCATGCCGGTGAACTTGGATGATGTGAGTCATGGCTATGTATCGCTCCTGTGCTTTGTTGAGAAAAGCCTGATTATCGACTGAACCCTCAGATTCAGGTTAAATTACAAGATAAGGGTTGCATAGAGGTTCAGTGCTGCAACCGAACAAAGAAACATCACCAGGCTATAGATCCCGTTCCATTTAAGGCTATCCATACTTTTTTGGCCATAACGCCCCTGCATCGAGAGATTGATGCCGGAAAAGGGACTGCTGGCAACCCCGATGGCCCATGCCGACAGGAAGGTCATGGCCAGTAGTGTGCCGTTGGGTTGTAGAGGCACCAGAAGGGTACCAAGTGCCGCAATATTGATCACTGGGTGTACCCCGGCGATGGAGGTGATCAGCATGAAGAGCAGTGTCAGGCTGGCTTCCATGCCGCCGAAACTGGCAAATGGCAGCCAGCCGCCAAATCCTTGGAATACGACATTCAAGCCAGCAGCCATCACACCGGCGGCCAGAAACAGGCTCAGCTCATTGTGCATACCAGGCATCTCCTGGGTGATGTGCTGGCGTAGCAATGGTAAGGGTTGATGGCGATTGAGCGTGACTACCAACAGGGCGAGGCTAGGACTCAAAAGGCAGATGATGCCCAGGATATGCCAGGCCGGTCTGACTTGGTGTAGTACCAACACGGCCAGTGCCAGTATGGCAGGTAACGCCAGCGCAGAAGGGTGCATGGGATAGCCGACAAAACGCTGCCGGGCTCGACGATTGAAACCGGTGACCAGTAAAGCGATAACAGCGAGAGGGATACCCATCAACCAGACCTGTTCGAGTTTGGCGCCAGGTGCATAGGTCATGGCTGCCGCCATGGCTGCGAAGAAGGGTGACCAGAATGCGGCAGAAGCAAATCCGCGGGTCAGTACGATGCTCTGTGCTCGACTTAGCTGTCCCGGTCCCCGGACACGATCGCCGATGATGAAGACTGACGAGAGATTGATAACCGCACCAAAAAGATGGACGCCAAGCAAGGTCGACCAAATGGCTCGTCTACCGTGGGGCAGACGCTCATCATTATCAGTCCCGGGGCGGGTGATCAGGCGAAGAAAACTGACCGCTGCCAGCATGGATAGTAACAGGGCGTTGCCTGATAGCATCATCGACCAGTCGGGTGTGAGCTGCTGCATGAACCCCCAGAGAATACACAGCAGACCGATAAAGATGAGAATAATCACCTGACGGCGGGTATGGGGTGGGATTTCACTCCACACCATCACCCCGGCAGACCAAGTCAAAAGGCCGGCCCAGCTTTTGGGATGGAGGGGCCAAAGCGTGCTGATTGCTGTGCTGATGACAGCCGCCAGCAACAGCCACCCGGCAAGGGCGCGGCGTTGGCTCATAGGATGAAGGCCAAGGCGATAGGAATGACAAGCAGACTGGCGAGATTCCCGAAAGCAACCATTGCCGCCACCTCATCCGGAGATTGCCGATAGCTCTCTGCCAGCAGATAGTTCATCACTGCCGGGGGCAGTATTGAGACGAGCAACAGGATATCGCGCATCTGTTCACTGGGCTGTAACCAGGTGATGGCAACCCAAGCGCCAATCAGGCCACTGAGGGGACACAACAGGGCACCTACCATCCCGGATTTCCAGTGGCGTAGATCCAGGTAAATCAAGCGAATGCCGAGGGAGACCAGCATTAAAGGGATAGCCACTTCGGAAAGCATGGCCAGGCCGGGCAACAGCAGGCTCGGTGTGTGCCAGTCGAAGGCATAGGCAATAACACCTGCCAAGGCGGCGAGAAAAACCGGGTTTCGTAATAGTTCGAAGGGGTGAAACCGGCCACTGACCAACCATATTCCCACACTGAAATGAAGACTCATCGTAACAACAAAGGCAACAACCGAGAGAGGAAGCCGTTGCTCGCCGAACGCCAGTGCAGCCAGGGGCAGACCTAAATTGCCGGAGTTACTGAACATCATCGCAGGCAACATGACCCGCGCACGAAGACCCAATAATCTTGCCACAGGCCATGAAACGATACCGGAGATAAGTACAATCAGCAGTGTGCCCCAGGCAATAGTCTGCCATTGGGAGGCATCGGGTATTTTTTTCAGAGAGTACATAGAAAAGCAGGGCAGGCACGAACAGTTGCATATTGATACGGTTGACCGACAGGACGTCTGTACTGCTGATACGGCCATAGAGATAGCCTAGGGCTGCAATACCGAATACCGGTAAAGTCACCTGCAGAATTTGTAGGAACAAACCCGAATGCATTGAGATAGACCCGGTTATAAGGGGATGACGTTGGGAGTGCGGTCTGTGAAACGGGTCATTCTAACAAAGAGCCGTTCTCCCGTTTTTTTAGTCGGTAGGCCAACTGAGGTCGGGTGATCCCCAGAATACGTGCTGCCTGGCTTAGATTGCCTTTTGCTTTCTTTACCGCTGTCTCAAGCAATAGGGTCTCCATCTCTTCAAGGCTTGTCGACTGGTCAATGACTTGACCAACCAGGGATTCCACATCCCCTTCTTCCCTGTTCAACGATGGGTGTAGAGCAGGTGCATCCTTGTTGATGTTGAGGCATGGAAACAGATCCTTGAGATCGATGGCATCCCCGACAGCGACAATGATGACACCCCGCTCAATCATATTCTCAAGCTCACGGATGTTGCCCGGCCAGTTGTAATCCTTAAGTGCCTGCAGTGCTCTTTCGGTAATCCCGTTGACACGTTTGCCATGCCTGGCTGTGTACTTTTCAAGAAAGCGGGTCACCAGTAGTTCGATATCATCCTTTCGTTCACGCAGGGGAGGAATAATGACCGGGTAGATATTCAGCCGATAGTAGAGATCGGAGCGAAAACGGCCTGCCGGAACAGCCTCCTGCAGGTCGACGTTGGTTGCGGCCACCACTCGCACATCGACCTTGCGGGTGCGTGTGTCACCCACCCGTTCGATCTCCCCTTCCTGCAGTACGCGAAGTAACTTGGCTTGTGCGTTCATGGAGAGTTCACCCACTTCATCAAGGAAGAGGGTGCCGCTGTGAGCACGCTCAAAACGTCCAGGACGTGACTGATGAGCGCCGGTATAGGCTCCCTTTTCCACACCAAAAAGCTCGGATTCAATCAGTTCCTCTGGAATGGTCGTGCAGTTGATGGCAATGAAAGGGCTCTTCGCCAGTGGACTGATACTGTGTAGGGCACGGGCGAACATCTCCTTACCTACACCGGTTTCACCCAATAGCAATACAGTGACATGGCTGTCTGCCACTTTACGCAACATATCGCAGGCCGGGATGAAGGGTTGAGAGGCACCCACCATATCGCCAATACCTGTATCCTCTTGTAGCGAGTCACGCAGATGGTTGACCTCGTCCTGTAAAGCCAGGAGCTGTTCAGCCATCGGATCAGGACGGTAGTGGCGACGCTCCTCTTCTGTGTTGTCCCAATCCTCAATGGGCTTTTGCCGATGATGCGGCAGTGGCGATCACCCTTGGCCCGACAATCGACCTCCCGATAGGCAATGAAGCGACCCATGATCTCACTGGTATAGCCAGAGGCGTATCCGATCTGGGTCCAGCAGACCGGATCAGGATGGATGCCGAACAGTTTCAGATGTTCATCGGCTTCATGGGAGTTCTCCCATAGAAATTCACCGTAGAAGTGGCGCTGACGAATATCGATATCGACTTTGATCTGTTTGACATGTACGGACGCCCTCCAGGGTATGCAGACGCGGTCCCATCATGAGCAACTCTTCATCGTTGGATTCCGGCAGCAGCTTACGCGCCAGCTCTGCGTCCTTGGCGCCTGAAGCATATCCCATACGTGTCAATACACCCCGGGCACGGTCCATTCCCAGTGTATCCATCAGTTCTTTGCGTAGGGCACCCATCGCATGGGTATGCATCAATACCATGCGCTGGTCGTTGAGCAGGATGGTGCCTGCATCGAATGTCAGGTGCAGATTGCGGTCCTCTGTGGGTAGGCCGGCAATGCTGATTTGGGATGACATGTCTCCTCCAACCGGTTTCATTGTGTTCACCGATGCTTCTTGTAGCAGTAATGATCATCCTTGAAGGGTTCTGCAGTGATACACCGCGTGGATAGTCAGGGCTCAATAACTTTATAGTTCGGCTTTGCCTTTTTATCAAATCATAAAATACGGGTTGTTGAAACTCAATTTTCAGGAGATGCGAATATAAAACCGCACAAATTTTGTGCAAACCGAGTCAAATCAGATTCCAGGGTTGTCTATTTGGTTAAATGATCAATTTGATGAAACGTTTTTTATCTGATGGTTAAACATTAGCCTCTCCTTAGCAGGGTCGTGACAGATAATATATTGATAAATCAATATGTTATTAGTTTTGGCACGCATTCTGCCCTCTTTTTCAAGACCAGAAACCGGACTGAGAAGCCCAGCAGAGGCTTCCGGCAGCTTTTTAGGAGGATGCAATGGGAGAAGAGTATGTACCGGATATCGGCAAGGCCTACATCAGGGTGACCGGAGAGCGACTTCGGAAATTTGTAGAGTTTGAGTTCTCCATCAATGACGAAGACCTTACGGTGGAACTGATCCTCCCCTATGAAGCGTTCAAGGCTTTCTGTGCCAAGCATAAAGCCACATTAATCCAGCGACCCGATGAGATGAGTGCGAGTGACGGGACAACCAAACGTCCCGGCCTCTATAGGGTTCCACCCGATCGGGATCTCAACAGAGGATAATTCGGAGGAGCGTTCTAGCATGAGTATCGATATTAAAACAATGAATGTGGAGCCCAAGCGCAAGACCTTTGCGCATGTGGCGCGACGCCTGGGGTCGGACACAACCGCCTCCCGCTATGAGGAGGGAGTCTACGATCTGCAGGCCACGACCCACTTTCACTATCGCCCGATCTGGGGTCCGGAGTATTGGACCTTTGATGAAGGCCGCACGGCGATAAAGATGAAGGACTGGTATGTGTTCAAGGACCCGCGTCAGTTCTATTACGGCACCTATATGGTTACCCGGGCCAATATGCATCAAACCACGGATCGGAATTTTGCCTTTGAATAGAAGCGCAACATGCTGGCCAATATTGATGAAGAGTGGCGTGAAATGATCGTCAAATATCTGATCCCGCTACGCCACTATGAGTGGGGCGCAAACATGAATGCCTGCGCCGTCAGTGACGCCGGATACGGTGCCGCCCTGACCTCGGCCATGATCTTCACCACCGGAGACCGGTTGGGTATTGCCCAGATTCTCTCACGTATCGGCATCGTGCTCAGTGAGGGTGATGCTGAACTGTTGGGCCGGGCTAAACAAGCGTGGATGGAGGCCGACGCCTGGCAGGGTGTGCGCAAAGCGATTGAAGACAGCCTGGTGGAAAAAGACTGGTTTGAAGTATTGCTGGCGCAGTTCCTTGTCATGGATGGCATGGTCTATCCCCTGGTCTATAAGCATTTCGATACGGCAGGCCAAAAACACGGTGCCGCCGCACTCTCCATCTTGTGCGAGTTCATGGTCGACTGGAGTGCTGAACATAACCGCTGGGTGGATGCGGTGGTGAAGACTGCCGTGAAGGAGTCGGATGAGAACCGTGTCCTGCTTTCAGACTGGTATGGCAAGTGGCGGAGCATCATGAGCGAAGCGCTGCAACCACAGGCTGCGATGGTGCTCGGTGATGGCGGCGAAGCTGTACTCAACGAAGTATGTGAACAACTTGATGCCCGGGCCAGCAAGCTCGGCCTGACCCTGTAAGGAGGCCGACATGGCCGGACTGGTATCCACAGGAGATCCATCTCACCATCGTATCCATGGGCGGTAGCCTGGATGAGGATGATGAAGAACTGGTGCTCTCCTGGGGCGCGTAATACCGGAGGAAAAATCGATATGACACCCCCACGCAAGAAAAAGATGAATCTGAAACAGCGCTATGCGCTGATGACCCGCGGCTTGGACTGGGAGACCAGTTACCAAAAAATGGATGATGTGTTTCCCTACGATACCTTCGAGGGTATTAAGATCACCGATTGGTCCAAGTGGGAAGACCCATTCCGTCTGACCATGGATGCCTATTGGAAATACCAGGGTGAAAAAGAGCGTAAGCTCTATGCGGTACTCGACTCCTTTGCCCAGAACAATGGCCAACAGGGTATTTCCGACGCCCGCTATGTCAACGCCATCAAGTTGTTTCTCACTGGTGTCACACCCTTGGAGTATCAGGCGCATCGTCACTTCGCCCATCTGGGACGGCACATTCGCGGGGTAGGCCCACGGGTCGCGGCCCAGATGCAGTCCCTGGATGAGCTGCGCCATGCCCAGACCCAGATTCACACCATCAGCCACTACAACAAGTACTTTGACGGCTTCGCCGAGTTTCCGCACATGCATGACCGGGTCTGGTATCTGTCAGTACCCAAATCATTTTTCGACGATGCCTGCAGTGCCGGTCCTTTCGAGTTCTTTACCGCGATCTCGTTTGCCTTCGAATATGTACTGACCAATCTGCTGTTTGTCCCTTTCATGTCCGGTGCCGCTTACAACGGTGATCTGGCGACGGTGACTTTCGGTTTCTCTGCCCAGTCAGACGAAGCGCGCCACATGACGCTCGGCATCGAGGTCATCAAGTTCATGCTGGAGCAGCACCCTGATAATCTGCCGATCGTGCAGAAGTGGGTGGATAAATGGTTCTGGCGTGGCCATAAGGTGCTGGGACTGGTTGCCATGATGATGGATTACATGCTGCCGAAACGCATCATGTCCTGGAAAGAGGCGTGGGAGATCTACTTCACCGAAGCTGGTGGGGCGCTCTTCGAAGACCTCTCCCGCTATGGTCTTCGGGTACCCAAATATGCCGATATCGCCACTGATGAGGCAGAGCATATTTCCCATCAAAACTGGGCGATCTTCTACCAGTACACCCAGGCGGCTGGATTTCATACCTGGCTGCCGAACGATGAAGAGTTGGACTGGCTGTCGGAAAAATGTCCCAACACCTTCGATAAATACTACCGTCCCCGCTTCGAGATGTGGCGTGAGATGGAGGCCAAGGGCGAACGCTTCTACAACAATGCACTGCCACAGCTTTGCCAGACCTGTCAGATCCCGATGGGTTATACGGAACCGGGCGATCCGACCAAGATTGGTTTCCGCAGCAGCGTCTATAAAGACGAGCGCTATCACTTCTGTTCCCAGGGTTGTAAGGACATCTTTGACGATGAGCCTGAGAAATTTTCTCAGGCCTGGTTGCTAGTACACCAGATCTTTCAGGGCAATTGCGGTGGCGCCGATCTAAGTGATGTTCTCAAGTGGTACCACATGGATCAGGGGATCGACAACATGGATTACACCGGTTCGCCGGATCAAAAGCAGTGGGATGCCTGGCAGGCAGCCCGTAAAAAAGTGGCAGGTTAAAACCGATCACTGAATAGCACTTTGCCATCATGATTCAGATGGCAAGGCAGTGACCAAGAGATTGAGAGAGAGGAGATTACTATGGCTGTCGTTGCACTCAAGCCCGGTTATGCGGATGCCGTCGAGATCCGCGATAGGAAAGAGAATTTTCACGGCAATCAGGTGGTGTATCTCCACTGGGAGGAGCATCTGAGCTTCTGCGCGGCGACCGCCTTCCCGCTGCCTCCTGAGATGCCGTTGGGTGCGTTGACCGAAAAACTGATACCGCAGTTTTACGGTATGCATCCTGATTTTAAGTCACTCGACTGGAACAGTGTCGAGTGGAAGATCGATGGCGAACCGGCAACGCCTGATATGAGCAAGAGTCTGGCAGAGAACGGAGTCGGTCATAAAAGCCTGGTCTGTTTTCGAACCCCTGGCCTTAATGGTTACAAGGGTTCCTGCTCATAACACAAGAGAAATCCGGGTTAAAAGTCCGGAGTGATTTAACGAAAAATTGTCACTACCCAGTAAGGCGGTGACCATAGGAGGATTGACTGATGGCAATAAAAGGCGTTTTACGTCCGGGGCATATCTCTCTGCGTGTGCTGGATTTGGATGAGGCCCTGGTTCACTACAAAGACCGGTTGGGATTGATCGAGACTGACCGTGATAGCCAGGGGCGGGTCTACTTAAAAGGCTGGGATGAGCAGGATTGGTTTTCTGTCGTGCTGCGAGAGGCGGATACAACCGGCATGGACTTTATGGGTTTCAAGGTTGATAGTAGCGAAACCATGGATGAGCTTGAGGGAAAGCTGAAAGCTTTTGGTTGTAGCGTTGAACGCATCCCTGCCAACGAACTGAACCACTGTGGCGAGCGAGTACGTTTCGACTCACCGACAGGGCACAATTTTGAGCTCTATGCCGATAAGGATGTCAAGGGTACCGATATGGGACGATTGAATCCGGATCCCTGGCCGGAAGATCTGAAAGGTATGCAAGTACAGCGCTTCGATCACTGCCTGCTCTATGGTGATGATCTGGATGGCAGTGTCAAGATGTTCAAGGAGGTACTGGGTTTCAGTGAATCGGAAAAAGTGGTCGATGGTGATCTGCAACTGGCTTCCTTCCTGACCTGTGGGATGAAGGCCCATGATCTGGCCCTTATCCGCCATGCGGAGAAGGGTAAGCTCCATCATGCCTCATTTCTGCGGGGGTCCTGGGAAGAGGTATTAAGGGCAGCCGACATTATCGGTAAGCATAAGATCTCAATCGATATCGGCCCCACACGCCATGGCATCACCCGTGGTCGGACTATCTATTTCTTCGATCCCTCTGGAAACCGCAATGAGGTTTTTCACGGCTCCTATGATTGGTATCCGGATCACGAACCTATTACCTGGACAGCCGACGAACTGGGTGGCGCAATCTTCTATCATGATCAAAAACTCAATGACCGGTTTCTCAGTGTGGTGACATAGGAATCTATCCGGGAGTCTGTTTATATAAAAAGCCCCAATGTTGGGGCTTTTTATTATAGCTAGTGCCTGTGCAGAATCAGCAGCGTTCATCATTCCAGCGAAGGCCAGGATGACGTGGCATTAATGAAATGTGTGTTTTTGGAATTTTTTTTAAATAGGGATCGCTATAGATATAGCCATCCACTGTACGTAGATATCAGATAGAAAACAGACTGACTGCATGATGGACCTGGGGAATTGACTGTATATGTACTAAAGCTTGGCGTACTGCTGCAAGATTGTCGGGATCAAACAGATTCTCATCTTCCAGATAAACGACAGTGACGTTTTCACTGCCAAAGGTCTGTATGGTATTTTCATTGAGTGCAATGGCGTCAGGGTTTCTAACCATCATACCTTCCGCCGTTATCTCAACCTGTAAATCAGGCAGGCGGATGAGTGCGATTATAGTGATCAGGCCAAGTGCTATGATGAGCAGCCAAGGATATTTGCGGCTAGGTTGATGATACACCTCATGCGCGCAACTCCCTGTTTTGTCGGTGAATCACATGATTTGGACTAGAAGTGTCACACGGGTGGAATCTTGTTCCTATGGCATTGTTTACTGAGCCGGTGTGAACTATTCACACTCCTTAAAGCATTATCTTGATGATCTTTTATGAAGTCATGATTTCAATCAATAGAGCTGTGGTTTCTCTAGAATTAAAAGACGCTTAATCCAAGAAAAACAGCCAGTCTGAACTATTATCAATATAGGCAAGCTATCCCACAGAGTATTTGATAAATACTGAGCTTAACGCAGGGTATTTTTGTGCCGGCAAGGAGCTATCTATCGACTTTTGACCTGCAAGGAATTAACCAGCGTAACACGCATGAATATCCAGGTTACTCTCACCCTGCTAGTGCTTGTGTTGTTTGTTGCGCTTTCGTTGACGCTACTGCTACGCTCGAAGCAAAAAAAACAGTATCAGAATCTCGTTAACCGGGAACGGTATTTACAAACTGTCATTGAGGCACGACAAGAGGGTATCTGGTTGGTAGATACCCAGGGAATCACTCTATCCGTCAATCAACGAACGGCAGAGATCCTCGGCTTTCGTATTGATGAGTTTCAAACTAATTCCATCTACGAAATTATAAGTGAGAAAGCTGGTTGCGAGATTAAAAGTAAGTTGCAACAGGCCTACAATAACTTTTCAGAAGTTGATGATTTTGAATTTCAATTTGAGAATGGCGGGTTGGCTTGGATCAGGATGTCCTTCAAATCGATAAAGGATGATCAAAGTGTGATTTATGGTGTATTGATTACACTCAACGATATCACGGAATCACATCAAGAGCAGTTGGCTGTTAAGGAGAGTCAAAAAAACTTTCGGCAGTTAACCGAGTCAATACGAGAGGTTTTTTGGCTAGTCTCACCGGATTGGAAACAGGTGTTCTATATCAGTCCTGCATATGAATCCGTCTGGGGTAGGAGCCGTCAGAGCCTGTATGACAATCCGACAAGCCGGAGTGAAGTATTAGATGAATCAGACCGGGAAATCGTAAACAGTTTTATATCAGAGTCTGTGAACGACGAATGGGAGACTTTGAATTTCCCTGAATACCGGATCAACAGGTCGGATGACGAACAACGTTGGATCGAAGCAAGGGCTTACGCCATACGAGATGATGAGGGAGTGCTCTACCGGGTGGCTGGCATTGCTGAAGACATCACAGAGCGGAAACAGATCGAGTTAGCGCTCCAGTCCAGTGAGGAGTATCTGAGGCAGATCATGGACTCAGCCGCCGAGGCGATCTACACCCTTGATGCATCAGGTCACTGTACAAGTATAAATCATGCCGGCTTATCACTGCTCGGTTATGAGAGCGCCGACCAATTAATTGGCAGAAACATGCATGACTTGATCCATCACCGCTATCCGGATGGATCATCCTACGCCGCAGAGGACTGTCCAATCCTCAAAGCCTTCCTCGATAATCAGAAAATACATATTGATGATGAAGTTCTGTGGCGTAAAGACGGCAGCTATTTTCCTGTCGAATATTGGTCATATCCCTTGAGTATCAAGGATTTGACTATAGGGGCGGTCGTTACTTTCATTGATATTACTGAACGCAAGTTCAATCAAGAACTGCTCGCATCCCGGCTGCGTCTGCATGATTACGCACAAGACCACACTATGCACGACCTGTTGGTCTATACCCTTGACGAGGCCTGTGAAACGACAGGTAGTCAGGTGGCCTTTTACCATTTTCTCGAAGCGGATCAAAACACCATCTCGCTACAGGCTTGGTCAACCCACACCACACAAGACTACTGTCATGCCGAAGCGAGTGGTATGCACTACAACCTTGATCAAGCCGGTGTCTGGGCTGATGCAGTGGGACAGCGACGGCCGATTATCCACAACGATTACCCTGCCCTGGTGAATAAGCATGGATTGCCTGATGGGCATGCCGAGGTGATACGAGAGTTGGTCGTACCTGTCTTTAGAGGAGAGAAGATTGTTGCCATTATGGGTGTTGGTAATAAGCCGTTGCTGATCTATGACGAGAGAGATGTGGATAAAGTGGAGGGTCTTGCCGACCTGGCATGGGAAATCGTTGAACAGAAACTGATTGAGGAACAGCTGGAACAGAGCGAAAAACAGCTAAGCACAATTTTGGATACGGTTACAGAAGGCGTTGCGCTGTGGGATGAACAGGGGCAGCTAAGATATATAAACCATCACTGCTGTCCCATAAATACTTAACGAGAAAGGCCTGACCCCCCCCTTGTTTTGATACAATGAAATCGCGACAAGTCATTGATCAACAA
>JAHXHU010000189.1 GCA_025656375.1 Candidatus Thiodiazotropha sp. (ex Ustalcina ferruginea)
CGGCCAACAGGGTGACTGGTATCTCATCTTGAAGCAGTTCCCAGGCAGTCAGACGAGCCCCTTGTAACCAGGGACGGGTCTCATCTGCAAAAACCTCCCGGATCAAGCCCTTGCCATGTGCGGAACGTATAACCCCCAGAGCTGTTCCATAACCACCTGTGGCAAGTGCACCGGCATTACAATGGGTGATGACACCTGCATTGGATTCAATCAATGCCGCACCCAGCTCACCCATTTTCCGGTTAGCCCTGACATCCTCATCATGGATCAGGATAGCCTCTTGCAGCAGTGATTCAGTAGGGTCTTCCGTTGCAGACAAGCCATCGATCAATCTCTCCATTCGGTTCAACGCCCAGAAGAGGTTGACCGCTGTCGGCCTTGATAGCCGCAATGTATCGAGATCCGCACGAATCGTGGATTGTCAGCTCAGTGTTGATGATTGATAGGCCGCCCGCCCTGCCAGTACCACCCCATAGGCAGCAGTGATACCAATTGCCGGTGCGCCACGCACGACCATGTCATGGATAGCCTGCGCGGTTTCTGATGCGCTCTTCAACTCAATAAACTCTACCCGTTCGGGGAACACTCGCTGATCAAGTAAATAAAAATGCCCTTTACGCCAGATGATCGCGTCATCGGCCGTTGCCTGAGCGGATGGATTAGATAGATCCATTGTGAGACACCGTTGAGATATGCTGTTATTAGCCCGACGACCTTATCTGTCGCATTCAGGATTAATACAATTGCATTTTTAATTGAACCAAGTGTAGTGTCTCATATAGTTCATTGAATGCAGAGATACTAGATGCCAGAACAGGTTGATCAACTTATTCACCCCGAATGGATCATCCCGGTTGCCCCGGAAAATCTGATCCTGACCGAACACTCCCTCGTTGTAAAAGGAGGGCGAATCGATGCCATCCTGCCGACAGAGCAGGCGAAATCGCAATATCAAACAGACCATGCTATTGCGTTACCCGGGCAGGTTCTCATTCCTGGACTCGTCAATGCCCATACCCACACAGCGATGGCCCTGCTCAGAGGCTTGGCCGATGACATGCCGCTGATGACCTGGCTGAATGAACACATCTGGCCCGCCGAAGCAAAATGGGTGAGTGAAGAGTTTATCCATGACGGCACCCAGCTGGCGGTTGCCGAGATGCTTCTCAGCGGCACTACCTGTTTCAACGACATGTACTTTTTTCCCGATATTACAGGTCGCGTTGCCAATCAAGCAGGCATCCGCGCCGTACTCGGCTTAATCGCTATCGATTTCCCCTCGGCCTGGGCCAGTGATGGTGATGATTACTTACATAAAGGCTTGCAGGTACATGATCAATTTCGCACCAACCCACTGATCCATACAGCCTTTGCCCCCATGCCCCCTATTCTGTCGCCAATCCGGTACTGGAGCAAATTCGCACCCTGGCGGACGAACTTGAAATACCGATCCACATGCATGTCCATGAGACCCACGATGAAATCGTACAGGGATTGCAACACCACGGCAGCCGCCCACTTGCGCGATTAGACGCCCTGGGTCTGCTATCCCCATCACTGGCAGCCGTGCATATGACCCATCTGGAAAAACAAGAGATCGATTTGTTCGCCGCAAGTGGCGCACATGTTGTGCACTGCCCTGAATCCAACCAAAAACTGGCCAGCGGTTTTTGTCCTGTAGCTGAACTTGTAGAGGCTGGCATCAATGTGGCTCTTGGCACCGATGGCGCTGCCAGCAATAACGATCTTGATATGATCAGTGAAATGCGCAGTGCAGCCCTGCTGGCAAAGGGTGTTGCAGGCAATGCCAGCGTGCTGCCTGCCGCCAAGGCACTTTCGATGGCAACCATCAATGGTGCCATTGCACTTGGCCTTCAGCAGGAAACAGGGTCCCTTGAACTGGGAAAATCGGCGGATATGATCGCAGTCGATCTGAACCGGATAAACACACAACCTGTCTATCATCCCATTCCCCAGTTGGTCTATGCAGCCGGGCACGAACAGGTCACCCATGTTTGGGTAGCAGGACGCCTACTGGTCAGCGAAGGCAGACTCACAACGCTTGATGAGGGCCAGCTGATCGACCGCACAAGCCATTGGCGGGATCGCATCATGGCTGCAGATGCAGACCAGTAAAGTACATTCAGCCTACGCCACCATCCTTGTCTGACGGGTTATGCATGTGCGACTGGCGTGCAATTTGAGGGGCTTAATGTTTGGCCAGGGACTCCCGGATAAACCGCTTCCATTCATCCAGTCGCTTCTGCAACAGCAGCATGCCATCAAAGTAGGGTACCACCTGATTCTTGCTGATGATCTCCCGGCCTTTTGGGCCCAAAGCGAACTGAATAAACCGATCGGCCTCCCGACTGTTGGGAGAATTCTTGCTGAGCACCAGAAATAACGGGCGATAGAGCAGGTAGTTACCAGTTCGGATGTTTTCGAAGCTCGGGTCCCTACCTTCCAGCTTGAGAACCTTGAAATTCCGCTTATGGGCGCTGGCAATGCCGGTGACCGCGATGGCATTACGATTCTTTTCCACCATTTTCTCCAGGGGGCCCGATGAAGGGAACACAAACTCACTCTTGAATTCAACCTCCGAATCTTCGAACAGGTGCTTTCGCAGAGTATAACCGACCCCCGAGATCTTTCCCTTGCGGATCAGCAGTTCCAACGGCTGATCCTCCCCACCCAGTTGTGACCAGTTGGTGATCTTGCCCAGATAAAGATCACGCAGTTGCGGCAGGCTGATCGAATCGAGGGGATTGGACATATGCACCACAACGACCAGTGCATCCCAGGCCACTGGTATCATGCTGGCTCCGGCTTCCTCCCGATTGCGTTTCAGCGTGTAACGGCAAGGCCCCACCGATATCCGCTTGTCTGGCGGCAATAGCGCGGATCCCTTTGGTAGCCCCTCCTCCGGCGATATTGATACTGATCCCGGTCTCCAACTCATAGGCGGCGGCTAAATCAGCCATAAAGGCGTTGCGGGTGATGCCGCAGCCCACCCAGGAGAGTTCCAGGGCTTGTACACTGAACGGTAAAAGTGCCAGCAACAGCAGGCGCAATAAAAATTGACTACTCAAAATAGTGCTCCGTTTCAGGAAGAAAGATGATCCATTTTCTACCCGAGTCTAGTGGAAATATACGGTATCGAAACAGCCAATCGCCCACTTATCACCAAGCAGCTTGTAAGAATTTTGCTGTTAACTCAACAATACCGCCCTGATAAATGCCACAAAAGTAGCAACTTGAAATGAAAAGTTCATTCATTGGGTGTCAATAGGGTTAATTGGATAGGCCCGTTTGCATACTGACTTAGGGTGACTACCAGCTCTCGGGGAACTGTTTGGATACCTTTGTGCCCCTCCCTGCGTAAAGACAGATGATACCTCTTTCAAAGTGTATTTGTTTGATTGATGGTGGATAATGAGATATGCGTCAACTGTACCTCTCGGTGTCATATCTTTGTCATTCCGGTGTCATAATATGAAGAAACCCTTGGATAACTGTACGTGGAGCACCGACAAAGAAAGGCACTTGGTGATACTATGATATAGCGCATCATGCACTTGCCTATATTCGAAAGCTGTTCGTCAACGAGCAAAGAGAGAAAGGCCCGCTACTGGAGGAGCCACATCACATCGGCCTACAAGAGATCGGGGCGGTCATTGACACGCTGGTTCAGTGGTTACAACTGAGTCAGCATCATTCAACCGGTATATCAATCCGTTTCACGACTGGACTATGCGGCGACTCATGAAAGAGTATATGTTTTGCATGGGCATAAAAATATGCATGTGTACTGTCGAGACGGTAAAACCGTACCGCAATAACGAATGATTTCAGCGAGTATCCGAGTTACAAGTTGCAGATTGGTCACAGGAATAACCCAACACGATGAGCACAGAACAGATAAATGTCGACCATGCAGAGGTTAGCAAGTTCGAAGAACTTGCATCACGCTGGTGGGATCCACACAGCGAATTCAAGCCCCTGCATGAGATAAATCCACTCAGACTGGACTACATTCAACGGCTTGCTCCTCTAGCCGGTAAAAAGGTACTCGATGTTGGCTGTGGCGGCGGTATTCTATCGGAGAGCATGGCTGCATGCGGTGCCCAAGTAACTGGGATTGACATGGGCGAAGCACCGCTTCAGGTTGCCAGATTGCATCTATTGGAATCGGGGTTAGAGGTCAATTATGAACGCATCCCCGTTGAGCGTCTTGCAGACGAACAGCCAGACAACTTCGATGTAGTCACTTGCATGGAGATGCTGGAGCACGTACCTGACCCGGCATCTGTAGTGAAAGCTTGTGCAAGAGCAGTGAAGCCGGGTGGCAACCTCTTTTTCTCCACCATCAATCGTAATCCTAAAGCCTATTTGTTTGCTATCGTCGGTGCTGAATACCTATTGAAATTGCTGCCTAAGGGCACTCACGACTATGCAAAATTCATTCGTCCCTCTGAACTTCACGCCTGGATGCGTGATGCGGGTCTCACCAGCCGCAGCATGACCGGACTGAGTTACAATCCTCTCACCCAAGCCTACAAACTGGGTGAAGATGTTGATGTTAACTATTTGATCGCTGCATCGAGAGAACGCTGACTAACAATGCCCATCAAGTGTGTTCTATTCGATCTGGACGGTACCTTTGCCGATACCGCAGCTGACCTTCATGTTGCTCTGAATCTGGTTCTCACCAGGCAAGGTCGAGAGACTGTTTCATATGAAAAGATACGTCCTGCGGTTTCACACGGCAGCAAGGCGATGTTGAAGGTGGCATTCGATATCGAACCAGACGATGCTCGATTTACTGATCTGCAGAGGGATTTCCTGCAGATCTACCTGAACAACATCGCAGTCTATACTAAACCTTTTGATGGTATGGAGGCATTGATCGGGGAACTGGAGCGGCGGGGAATTCACTGGGGGATAGTCACCAACAAGCCTGCCTGGCTGACAGATCCCCTGATGCAAAAACTGGGGATGGATAAAAGAGCCAGTGCCATCGTCAGTGGTGACACCACCCCCTATGCCAAACCCCATCCACAACCGATTCTGCATGCCTGTCAACAATCGGGGACAGATCCTGCACAAACACTTTATGTGGGTGACGCCATCCGGGACATCGAGGCCGGTCGCAATGCCGGCACCAAAACACTGGTTGCTCTGTTTGGTTATCTCGGCGAAAAGGACCATCCCTGCGAATGGCAGGCGGATGGTCAGATCAGCCATCCCCTTGAGATACTCCAATGGCTCTAAAAAAAGCCATCCTGACGATGATTGTCAATATCACAACCCACTTCAGCCAGTTATAATGCGCGACCTATTTTGATCACAATACAAAACCATGCAAGACAATCATCCTGAAAAAGATCTCCTTAAGGAACGGATAATCCTAGTGACCGGTGCAGGTAGCGGCATCGGACAGGCGGCAGCGAAGGCATTTGCTGAGCACGGCGCAACAGTTGTGCTTCTGGGACGCAACGAGCGCAAGCTCGAAGAGACCTATGATCTGATCGAAGCCGCTGGCTGGCCCGCACCTGCGCTTATCCCCTTCGATCTGGAGAAGGCACCCGTTGATGATTACTATGCACTGGGTGAGAGCCTCTACCAGGAATTTGGTCAGCTGCACGGACTGCTTCACAACGCAGCCCAGCTTGCCCTGCTGAGTCGTATTGATGATTTCGATCCTGAGACCTGGAACAAGGTCATCCAAGTCAATTTAACCGCAGCCTTTATGCTAACCCAGGCTTGTCTACCTCTATTACGCAAGGCAGATGAGGCCTCGATCATCTTCACTTCCGATCGGCTGGGACGAAAAGGTAAGGCATACTGGGGAGCCTATGGTGTCTCGAAGTTTGCAATAGAAGGACTGATGCAGACACTGGCCGACGAGCTGGAAGACAGTCAGATACGCGTCAACAGCATTGCACCGGAACCCACCCAAACAGCGATGCGAGCCTGGGCTTATCCTGGTGAAGATCCAAGCACACTACCGTTACCCGAATCCATTATGGCAAATTATCTCTACCTGATGGGACCCGACAGCAAAAAGACCAACGGCCAGGCATTATCTGCCCAGCCGTAAATAAAAAACACTTCTAGTATTACTTAAGCCATCTGGAAACCAGATGTTTTTTTAAAGCCTACCCAGTTGCAGAGTACGCCTTAGCGTCTTGAAACTCTCTTGTAATTATATTGCGATAGAGTTGCAATACATGCTTCTCGTGAGCATTTTGCTCTGATTTGATCATATCAATCGACTGGATAACTTTGAGACGTTCTTTCTGTGTCAAACCACTGGTTAGTTTTGGCATATCGATCCCTCTCCGGTCTTTCTTATGTTCTTCAGCATAGCCCTGTTCGATCTCTTCCGGTATCGGATTAAACTGATCTGCGTATAAGATTTATCTGACAAGACTTTTGCATACTGAAATGCGGGCAAAGACATCTTTTCAGCCTACTTGACTACTTGTATTACCTACTATAACAGTCAGATATACAACTATCTGTAAAAGTATGTCAATACAGTTCAGGCATGCACTTGCGAGATTTAACTAACCTATTGATATTAATAAATATGTAGCTCGGTTGTCGGGTTAATATTATCCCTTTCGCTGAGCATCTTCCTCAGATACAACCAGTGTGTAGTTGTCTTGCCTCACCCCTTGCAACAGCAGATCCACATTATCTTTCGGCACATCGATCATCTGTAGCGCGATTGCACCTAAGCGAAGACTACTCTCCAGCGCCTCCGGAAATGCATGGCTGGCACCGGCTTTGACCAAGTGGCCGCAAGCTTCCAGATCCCGGGCTCTGGAAATGACTGGAACATGCGGGTACGCATTCCGAACGTGAGACACAGCTCTCAAGGCGGTCGGTCCATTATTGACGGTCAGAACGACCAGTGAAGCATTACCGACATTGGCGGCATCAAGCAGATCGGGATCACTGATATCGCCATAGTAAACGGGGAGGTCATCCTTTTTGCCTTGAGCCACCCGATCCGGCTGGGTATCGAAAACAACGATCGGCACACCGCTGGTATGCAGCAGTACGGCAACAGTATGCCCCACACGACCATAACCGCCTATAATGACGCGTTGGCTCTCCTCGCCATGATCCGCCGGATATTGCAAGTGATCGGCTTCGTGTTCACTCCTGTCAAGATACTTTGCCAGTCTGTCACTGGCGCGTACCAGCAAAGGGGTAATCAACATACTCACTGAGATTACGCCTACTGCCATGACGAAGGTTCCATCATCAATCACTTGCAAAGCCTTTGCAGAGCCAATCAGTACAAATCCGAACTCTCCTCCCTGAGCGAGAAAGAAACTGACTCTGACCGCTACCTGTTTGGGAAAACCGAAACTGAGGGCAAGCAGAAGCAACACCAGCATTTTAATGGCCACAATGGCAAATATATGTTGAACAAACATCAGGGCATCTTGAGCGATTGAGGTAAAGTCGATCGACATGCCTACCGCCACAAAAAAAAGACTCATCAGTAGCCCTTTATAGGGCTCAATAAAAGCTTGGATCTGTAACCGGTAACTAGATCCAGAAAGCAGCATACCCATGACAAAGGCACCAAGCGCCATTGAGAGTCCTGCCTGATCCATCACCCATGCAGCCAGAAATACTGCGAGCATGACGACCAGAAAAAATCCCTCACGGTTACCCTGTCTGGCCAGTTGATTAAGCACGAAGGGTAAAATGTAGCGTCCCACTACAACTACCATGGCGATCATGCCAACTTCGATCATCAACTGCTGCCAGACCGGAATCTCAGCCGAAAGTCGCCCCGTATCAGAAAGGATGGGGACCGCCGCCAGTAACGGTACAATGGCCAGATCCTGCATCAACAGGATTGAAAAAGCGGTCATGCCGTGTCGACTGGCTATCTCGCCACGCTCTTGCAGGATCTGTATGACAAAGGCGGTTGACGATAGCGCAAAGGTCAGGCCTATCAGTAAAGAAAGCGCCCAGGATGACTGGTAGAGACGGAAATAGAGGGTGATCACCAAGCCAGTCAGCAATATCTGTAACAGACCCAGGCCAAACACCTCTCTGCGCATCGCCCATAGACGGCGTGGCCTCATTTCCAGACCGATGATAAACAACAGTAGCACTACACCAAGCTCAGTGAAGTGCCGGACATCCTCAACATGTTCTGTGACATAGGGGCCAGGAGAGTATGGCCCCACAATCATACCTGCAACAAGAAGACCCAATACCGATCCAAGTCCCAATTGCTTAAACAGTGCGACTGCGACAGATGTTGCAATCAGCAGCAACAGCGCGGAAAACAGAAATGTGTCAAGATGCATAGGACCTCGCAAGCATTTGAGCTGTGCATTCTCAATGCAAGTATCCAGGTAGTTTATCCAAACAACAACCTGGGGAACTCAATCACCATTATTCAACGGTCCATCTCGACTAAGTGACGTACTTTTTAAGTAAACGTCTGAATTAACCCTGAAAAGTGTTGGGATATCTACTCATTGTAATCCCAGGCATCTGCGCTAGCTTCAACCTAATAAGTAACCAACACAGGAGGAGAGAATGATCAACTTCGACGTCAACGCAGTCGTTCACATCAATGAGTCACTATCAGATGAGCAGATTCACGGTATCGAGAAGGAACTCTCCGGTGTCAGTGGGGTTGTGAGTGCCTGTGCACATATCAAGACACCTCACCTGATGGTTGTGGATTATGATCCACAAACCCTCCACTCCAGTGACTTGCTTTATCATATCGAAAGAAGTGGTGTACATGCTTCGCTGGTAGGCGGTATTTAAAGATCTCCCACCCCACCTGAAAGCGGGACTTAGATCCTGCAATAGGCTGAACCCTCTAGCATGGTGTCCTATCCAGTGTAGTGCACTATACTAGCGCGGAGAGATGGTTTTTTATTAATTAAAGAGATGCACAGTCCAAGAAGATTCAACATATCCCTTGAAATATTACTCGAGGCAAAAAAATGCACCAAGCATCATGCCTGCCTGACAGATAGCGAGTATGAACTGTGCGGCATAAGAATCACTGCTGAAAACCGGGCACGCATGGCCTGTGGTAAAGGCAAGGAGTGCCCATACAGTTCCCAACTTGGGACTGAGATCGTCTGCACCTGCCCTGTCAGGCATGCCATACACAGTAAATATGATATCTAAAGATGGAGAGATTTAAAGGTTTCCCTCCGCAATCAATCCCTTTTCTCAGTGACTTGGCGCGCAACAACAATCGGGAATGGTTTGCCAACAACAAACATCATTACGAAGCCTCTATCAGAGAACCTGCGCTGGACTTCATCGAAGAGATGGTGCCAAAATTACAGAGCATCTCCAGTCAATTTCATGCGATAGCAAAAAAATCGGGGGGCTCATTGATGAGGGTCTATCGGGATACACGTTTTTCCAAGGATAAGACACCCTATAAGACCAATGTAGGCATCCAATTCAGACATATCTTAGGCAAAGATGTACATGCACCCGGCTTTTATCTGCATATCGAACCAGGCGAGTGCTTCCTAGGTGCCGGGATATGGCACCCGGAATCAAAGACACTCGCCAAAATCAGAAACTTCATCGCAGACAATCCAGCAGCCTGGCAGGCTGCACTGGCCGAAACCCCCTTTCGAAACAGCTTCCAGCTTGTCGGGAGTTACCTTGTACGACCACCAAAGGGCTTTCCCGCTGATCACCCCCTCATAGATGATCTGAAGCGTAAGGATTTCATCGCTCTCAAGGCCTTCGATTGCGAACAGATACTCAAACCCACCTTTTGCAACTTTGTCATCAAAGGGTTCAGGCAGACAGACTCGCTGATGAGCTATCTTTGCACTGCGGTAGAAGTGAACTACTGAGGGTTGCAGCGAGCCAATAGCTCATCATTCAGGCGCATCCACATACTGGACTGAAGGCGTTGCAGTATCTCTGAAGCTCTCCCAAGATGATCTGCCGCAAATAAATGCTAATCACCGCAAATTTTCGCAAATCACCTATCCAAGGAAACTCATATTTGGCTTTAATTCGCGGTGATTAGCGTCCATTTGCGGCTTTTCTTCTTAAGTAAGTACCATTGCTGCTAACCCAACCTGCGACTCTAAGTTTGAATAAAGATTGTCTTATTCATCAACAGATTGGTGGGGCAGGGCCCCACCCTACTATCCATCTCGAGCTGTAGGGGTGGGGCCCCGCCCCACCGCAAGTCACGGTAAAAACACTCTCACCTGGAAGGCGTAGCCCGTAACCGTTGACGAATATCCTCCCTCGCCTGTTGCAGTATCGAGTCCTTATCCACCGATTCAAGAATCTGCTGCACGATGGTCTTTGGACCGTCACTTCCCCATGAACGCCCCTGGGCGAAATAACGCTGCGCCGCCTGCCCGACAATATAGGTGGTGTAATAGCCCATCGCTCCCTGGGCTGCGGCGGTCACCAGGGTCGAGAGACCGGCACTACCGGCCTTCAGGGCACTGGCCGCAATATTCACTGTCCATACGGTTGCCATCAGCAGCGCCATCTGTGCACCAATGGTTTTAATTAACTCGCCCGCCTCACCCCGGGAAACCGTCATACCGTAGACCTGTGCCAGATGCATAACCATCGAGGCATCCAGAGCCAGGGCCGCCACCAGGTCAGCCACCGGTATCGGATTCACAGCAACAGCAATCCCCTTGCCCAGGCAGTAACCCCGTATCACCCGCTCCGCCACCTCTTGTCGTGCCTGTACGATTCGTCCCGCCACATCGTCACTCAGTTGACCGGCAAAAAGACTGGCGTTAAGTGCAGAGAGTACCATCCCCTCTTTTTCGATCAGTAACCACAGACTATCGGTCAACTGGGTCACATCCGGTGAAGGTAGTTTGCGAATCTCCTGCTCCCTGCCCTGTTCATCCAACTGCAGGTAGACATGTTCCGAAGGTCGTGCGGCCACAGGTACGATATAGGTCGGGCTGACAACATCCTGTAACTTCTCCTTTAGGCTGGTCAGCAGCAACTCAAGCTCATCGCTTGTATAGCGATCTGTCTTATTGAGCGCTACCAGTATCGGACGATTACGCCGTTTCAGCATCTCGATGGCCTGCAGCTCGGTTTGCGTCAGGTCGGCATCCAAAACAAACAGCACCAGATCAGCACGGCCTGCCACATCCTCAGCCATACGTTCCCGCGCTTCACCACTGACCTCATTGATGCCTGGGGTATCAATGAGGTAGACCCCGTTGGCCTCGACCTCATGCCAGGCAGCCATGTCACTATGCCGTGTCTCTCCGTGCAATGCGCTGACACCAAAGCGTTCCTCACCCAATAAGGCGTTCAATAACGCCGATTTGCCAACACTGACCCGGCCGAAGACCGCAATATGCAGATGACCATGCTCCAGCTTCTCGAGCATCGCCTGCACTTGCTGAAAATCATCCTTCAGACTGTCACGAATAGGATCGGGTAAGCGTTCATCTTCGAGCAGTTCACGCAGGTTATCCCTGGCCAGTTGCAGATGCTCTTCCCCCTGCCCCTGATTGTGAGTACTATTTTTTTCTTCTGAACTCTTCCAAAGCCAGTCGGGCAAAATATTGTGCACGACTTTCCAGATTTCCACTGATCGTCTCCTCGAAATAGTCCAATGCCTGGTGGGTCTTGAGCTTACCACTCTCTTGCAATGTCTTTAATACAGCGTTGCCAAGGCTCTCAAAGATCATGCCATAGGCTACCGCATGGATCAGCCCCCCGGTGACGGTACCCACACCGGGAAATGCCTTCAAAACATTACCCGTCAGCGCCAGAAGCAGGGTAATACGCTTGCCGACATTCTGACTGGCCAGATCGATAAAATGTTCAACATCGACTTCACGGGCTTTTACTTCATAGAGGGTGGTGAGGGCCTTCACCATCTGAACCCCCAGGTAGCCCTGAATCAGCACATCCGTGCCAGGGCTGACCGCCGCCATGGCACCGATCATGGCCTTACCCGTATACTGTTTAACCCGTTTTTTACCCTCCTGTAGACGGTGTTCCATGGTAGCCTGGTGCAGTTTTTCCGCACCCAGACGAACCAGACTCTCATCCCGCTGCTCTTCGAGCCTTTCCAGCTCAGTCGCAATTCTGGCTTGGATAGCGTCCATCAGGTCGTCAATCCTCGCAACCCGCTCACGCATCACCGGCTGCTCCTTGCCTTCAGCATCAATGCGGATCACCTCCTCGCTACCCCCTGCCTGGACCGCTACCACCTCTATCCCAGATAGCTGTTCACTCAGTCGGGAAAGGATCGCTGTGAGCTCTTGCTCGCTGTAGCGATCCTGTTTATTCAATGCCACGATCAGCGGACGCTGCAGTCCCTGCAGCTCAATCAGTTCTCGGTGCTGATCACGGGTCAATTCACCCTCACACACATAGACGACCAGATGGGCACGTCGTGCCTCCTCATGGGCAATGCGCACGTGCTCCTGGTTGGTATCCAGAATGCCTGGTGCGTCGGTTAGATTCAGATCGGCGCCTTCGCCGTTGGCGAATCGATAGTGGGCAATCTGCCGGGTGGTTCCTGTGCGCGGATCGACCTGTATAGCCCGCTCACCGGTAATGGCCCTGATCAATGCACTCTTGCCTGCCGAGACGGCACCAAAAAAGGCCACATAGATTGAGGGTTGCTGGGTACGCTGATCCAGTTCCTGTAACTCCTGATGCGCAGCGGCGATGTCGACCCCTTTTGAGTCTGCTTTGTGAATCGCCTCTTCAAAGGCGTCTCTATCTTCCGGAAGGTGTATCGTCTGAACCTTGTTCCCGGTCACAGGCTTTGTGGGGCGCAGCAGCAGCCAACTCACGACCAACACAACCAAACTGAAACCGAATAGACCGACTGCATAGAATAACAACAGTGCTGGAGAGAGTTGATCCAGCATCTGCCACACACTCAATGCCGATTCGGTAAGCTGTAACACCAACAGAAGCATCAGCAAAGAGAGAAAAAGCAACGCCAAAACCAGTAGCAACCGCAATATACGCTTCGGCGATGATTGACCCTGCTGTTGTGTCATTGTAAAAACTCTTGAAGAAACCATCTAAAACTAGTCTGATCAAAGAGGATACGGTAGAAACAGACCCTAAGCCACCCATGGAGAACTGATGATCCATCTACCCAAATCTCGTGATGCCTGGCTTTCAGCCCACTTCAAGACGACCTTGAAACACGAGCTGGAAGCGGCTGATGCCGGACAACTCCCTTTACAGAAAGGCTTAGCCCTCAGTAGCTACGTCAGCGAAGAACCCTTTAGTGTGATCGTTATCGATGCAACCGATGACGCTACAATCATCCGTGTTAAGGCCTCTATTCTTTACACTGGCATCATTGCAGGTTGCAGTTGCGCCGACGATCCCACACCACTTGATACACAGACTGAATATTGTGAATTGCAATTGGATATTGACAAGCTGTCTGCTCAAACAAGGATCATATTACTGGCTAGCTGAATCAGGGCCTGTTAACACTCATCCATCCTGTTAAGGCCAATCAGGACACAGTCATCAATTACTATAGACATGACGGTAGTGCAACTTTATCAGCTTGGATAGGGTGGGATTGTTTAGGCGCTTACAATACGACGGCAAGAATCAGGTCAACAGAAAATTAGTCACGATGAGAAAGTGGCAAACCGGTCGTAAAATCATGAAATCCTATGACCGGCAATTTGGGAAAAACCACGATGGTAATTTGGCGCTCTACAGTCAGGTGAGCGAGGCTTCATTTTGAAGAAGCATTTAATGGCTGTCTCGGTTTATTCCTCGATAAGTATGGTTTTAACCGCAGAATAGCCGATAATAGGGGCAGGCCCAGTCATTATTGACGGGCTTGAAATGATGCTCCCAAAGGGCGTCAATCGGCAATCACTCACAGAGATGCACGGTATGACAGACTACCGCAACCACATCACCATCGAACCCGGCAAGCCCTGCATCCGTTCCATGCGGATCACCGTCTATGATGTGCTGGATTGGTTGGCCTCGGGCATGAACGAGGCGGAGATTATGGAGGACTACCCCGAGCTGACCCAGGACGATATCCGCGCCTGCCTGGCCTTCGCCGCTAATCGCGAACACCAACTCTCAACGATCACATCGGCTTGAAACAGATATCGATTGCAAAGATTTCAGACAGTTGTCGCAAACGATCCTGTACCCATTGGCGGCGATGTTCAAAGCTCTGACCTGTATAGGGATCATCTCCACATAACCAGGCACGACGAACACAGCGGGAAACACAGTGGTAGTAAGGTGTGGCTTCCAAGCTCACCAGCGTTTGACGGGCTCTTGTCATATCAACCTCCATGTTGATTCAGAAATCGTTGGTTAACCCTATATTACTTTTGTTGATTGAGCAATATTTTTTGGGGTGTCCCTTATTTTGCCCGATGAGAATGTGGTTAAATGGTCGTCATTCTTCAATATCCTACGATCGCTAGATTGGGCGAAACTACGATGGTAATTTTGCGCTCTACACTTTGGTGAGCGGGGCTTCGTTTTTGAAAGGGCATTTAACAGGTGCAGACTTTCCCAGGCTTTTTTATGGTAAATGTATCGATTACCATGACACAAGAAATCAACAAATCTTATTAACAAGGTTACAGGACACTACAATTATGCATCACATAAATAGAAACTTTGCATGGTGTAACGAGTATTCAAATGAATCATTTACTGGCATTCTACATGAAGAACAAACATGGAATGATGAAGAATATTTCCAGCTTGAAGAGTCTTTATTCGATATAGCAAAAAAATATTCTGAATGTGATTCGATACCACGCGAAGACGCATGGAAAATCTTTAGAATTTTTAGTTACCTAATAGTCACTCTAGCATGCCATTCTGACCCAAATGATGGATTTCATATAGTTAACCTTACCGACGAACAAGTCCAGCAAGAAGAGAGAGAATACAACTTATTTTTGAAGGATTTTTCAGCAACAAAATGCCAAGCAAAGAATACTTAGAATACTAACAATAACACACCAAACAAACGGCAAGTATGCATTAGCCTATCTCAAACCAAGCCCTATTTGTATAAATAGGGCTCTGCAATTTACCCTACCTACTTAGGTATTTTTCTTCCTTTACCAGCCAGCTCTTTTGCAGCATTAACAGTTCCATCTAAATTTAAAACAGTTTTGAAATTATTATTCCTGTCAAATACTTCTAAATGGTCCCGATGCAAACTATCCAGATAAAACTGATCGCCTTTCTTTAAAGAACCAGAATCTTTAGTAACTTTATACACAGCTTGCCCTTTAATCCGCTTACTAGTCCTCGAAGTGACAGCCTTCAAGCCAATCCCAAACTAGGTGTTAAAAAACTCACCCATATTAGCTACTGACCTAATACAATCTTCATCAACATTGTGAACAAGAACACCCTCGTTACCCACGTAGTAGGTATGAGCGATATCAACAGTCAGGTTATAAACAGACGTGCTTCGGATAGTACTCGAAATATCCCCAATGACGCCAAAACCATCGAGCGTGAACAACTTATCTTCAAGGGTTAAGTTCCCAGCATCCTTCCATTCCGAATCCACATAAAATGGATGCTTAAGCGTGGCTTCAATGACTTCGCCATTTTCCAGTCGAATAGCAGCTAAGTCATAATCATCATGCCCCTGAATCAGATGAACAACTTCTTGATATCCATTTTCTCCCGTAGCTTCATCGTAAGATAAAACATAATCACCAACCTGAATTTCTTCAATTGGGATTAAACCCTCCTTTGTATGCACGACCGTTCCTTCTACAAAGCTATTTCTCAAGCAAGTAATCCGAAGATTCTTACCCGTTTTAGCTTTGTGTTTTTTGAGAAGCGTTTTTAGATATTTTACTGGTAAGCGGTTCAGTAAAATGCTGGTGCCAAATTCTCTCGCTGAGAACTCTTTTTCTCCGGTCGCAATCTGAAACACATCGTATGTGGTCGTTGCAATCGTCGACAATGTCCCCATGACATTAATAGCCGACATCATGCCACCCATACTGAAGTTGCCCGTCGGGTCAACCATATTGCCGGGGTCGGCATGTGCATAGAGATATTTATGGAGTGTGACAGGGTCGTAGTTATCCCCCATCCAGGTATCTTGTTGGGTAAACCTTCCCTGACTTGGATCGTAGTATCTTGCCCTTAAGTAGTACTGGTTTAGTGTGCTATCAAACTGCTCCCCGGCAAATAGATAACTATTCTCCATCGTGCCAGTCTGATTGAGCACCTCCCCAAACGCCCCATAATCATAGGTGTCGGTAAGATTCCCCAGGCTGTCTGTTAAAGAGCGCGTACTACCCAACCCATCATAGTGGTAGTAGCTGGTCGCACCACCTCGGGTCTGACTGATCAGGTCGTCGCCATAAGTGTAGCTCACCGTGCCCGTACCGTTGTCTTCGATGAGGACCTGGGCGTAATCCCGGTTGTCATCCACGATGAATCAAGAGAGTCTTTGATCTCATGATGGATTTCGGGACTTCCAAGTCCCCGAAATCGACTCGATCTTCGACAACCTGTTATGGCCCCGGAC
>JAHXHU010000221.1 GCA_025656375.1 Candidatus Thiodiazotropha sp. (ex Ustalcina ferruginea)
GCTGGCTACTCACCACTCCCTCAAATGACTTGACGCCGTGTTCGGATGCTCGCTTTGTATCCCCTCTGGCGCAAGGCACGGCGGGTCTACCTACAGTCTCGCCTCACGGCTGCCGGGGACTAACCGCCTCGGCTTTCAGCCTTCCATGGCGCTCAGCGAAGGTCGGGAAACCTCAGTCGACTAAACGTTCGAAAATCCTGAAGCCTGCGATATAGGTGCCCGCTGCAGAACCGATGGTACTGAATAGAAACACCAAAAGGGTTCGGGAAACCCGGTTCTTCCACCAACCTTTGAATGAGGTGGTATCGCTGCGTAGATGGGCGAAATCGGCCACAGTCGGTTTACGTAGAAACAGTTCAGCGGTAGCGGTTACCATGCCTGCGCCTACCGCTGGGTTCAGAGAGGTCAGTGGGGCAGCAATGAAGGCTGTGAGTATGGTGAGTGGATGTGCAACTGCGATCAGGGCGCCAAGGGCGGAGAGACCACCATTGATGATTACCCAGTCGGCTACCAGTTGCCAGCCCAGTGATGGACTGCGCTGAAAACCGAGAAAAAAACCACACAATATCAGCACCACGATGAGCCAGGGAATGGCTTTAGGCCAGCGACTGGGTTTGGGTTCCAGGTCGAGGTGTTGAATGACTTCAGTCGGTGGCGTTTGCGGTTGCTGGAGGTAATTGGCAATGCCGTTCATGTGGCCTGCACCCACCACGACCAGCAGATTTTCATGTCCCTTGTTTTCGATCTCCTGCTGAAGCCTGGCGGCCATGTAGCGATCTCGCTCGTCGATCAATGGGATGTAGAGGTCTTGTCTATCTTCGGCAAATTCAGCAAAAGTAGTCTCCAGGATGTCACCCTCTTTTAAATGCTCGATCTCTTCTTCAGAGACCTCTTCCTTAGAGAGGATACCGCCAAGCAGGCCGGCGAAGAGTCCAAACCGTTTCCACCAGGAGAGATTGCCCGCAACCCGCTTTAAAGTGGTGCTGATTTCGCGGTCGATCAACAGGAGTGGGCGATGAGACGCCTGGGCGATGCGGATTGCTTCCCGTTGTTCTGCACCCGGAGCGATGCCGAACTGATCAGCCAGACGTTGCTGATAGGCACCAAGGGCGAGATTGGCCATTACCATCATTACCCTCCCCTCCCTGACAACTTTCAGGAGGTCCATCTGAGCCAAAGCATCCGGATTGATCAGCGCGTTGAAACGGCTTGGACAGAGCTCTACAGCAACGGCGTCGTAGCGATCGGTTTCGAGCAGTTCCTTTACCTTTTCTGCACTGGAGCGTGATACGTGGGCTGTGCCTAATAGGGTAATATGACTATCGCCAAGAACGACTTCCCGTTGTGGTTCCCGATCAGTTTGAGGCATGGTTTCGCTTCTGTTTGCTGCAAAAGCTTTCCATTCTACCAGTCTCTGCAGTCAAGAGTGTGGATAAATCGTTGGATTTGATATCTATCGCCTTCATCGGTGTTGGTATATTCTGTAGCTGGTTTATACACAATGCGATGCATGAATCATTGCTTTGATCGACTGTGTAATATTCACATAATCATACAATTAGTGGATTGATTCTAATGGAAAAAATATTGTCTGGCACGAGGCTACGGTGACCCGTGCTCGACGTGAAAAAAGGAACAAACATCGCGCCAAGCTGCTCTGGTTCACCGGTCTTTCCGGTTCCGGTAAGTCGACATTGGCACACGCCCTGGAGGAGGAGCTCCACCAAAGAGGTTGTCGCACATATGTCTTCGACGGAGACAATGTTAGACATGGTTTATGCCGCGATCTTGGTTTCGGTGTTGAAGACCGCACCGAAAATATCCGTCGCATCGGTGAAATGGCAAAGCTCTTTGTTGATGCGGGTGTTATCTCGCTGACGGCCTTTATCTCTCCGATTCGGGAAGATAGGGAGCGTGCACGGGGTCTGTTTCCCCATGGTGATTTTATTGAGGTCTATGTCAGTTGCCCTCTCGATGTCTGTGAATCACGTGATGTGAAGGGGCTCTACAAAAAGGCACGTGCTGGAGAAATTCCGAACTTTACAGGTATCTCCTCTCCCTACGAACCACCCAATAAACCGGAGATTACGATCGAAACACAGAACAGGAGTGTTGAAGCGTGTATCAATGAGATGATTAATGCGCTTGAGCAAAGAGGCGTTATACCTACCAAAGTGGTATAACGTTTGGGGCAGTATGAAATACCTTTCGGTAGGTCGATGTTTTTTTTGTGATCACCCTATGAGTTATTTTTTTCACCCAATCAAGTACGGCTGTTGGAAATCATAAAGGAGATAATCTGTGCTGAAAAGGCTGCTGATCCTACTCTTTCTGTTAAGCATGTTGTCTGCCTGTCAAACATTGGGTGAACGTCAACGTGCACAGTCACTGCAAGATATTCTGCGTCGCTATGAAGCGACAATGCGTTGGAGTTCCGGTCAACAAGCATCAAAATTTAAATCCACAGAGCATGTCGAGATGGAAGTAAAACCGGCCCGAAAGGATATTAAGGTAACCCACTATGAGGTTGTTCAAGGACCCAGTATGCTGGGTGATATGCGAGCTGTTCAGATAGCCGTCATCCAGTACGTCTTTCAAGATAGCCAGATTGTAAAGGAGATTACTGATCAGCAGGAGTGGCTTTATGATGAAGAGAGTGAAATGTGGTATCTAAACAGTCCAGTCCCTGTTTTTAATTAAGGCCTGTTGTTACTAGGTCTATTTTTTACACTTCAACACACTCTGGTTCTCTCACAGTGAATGAACATCTCCAACAACTAACACCTACATCACGTTTCCTGTTGTCGGCCGCTGCATTTGTGGTTGTTGTGGCAGGTATGAAAGCTGCTGACACGCTGCTTATCCCCTTTTTACTCTCACTCTTTATTGCGGTGATTGCGGCACCCCCGCTTTTTTTTCTGAAACGAAGGGGTGTGCCTGGCAGCCTGGCAATGATCTTGGTTGTCGGTACGATTATTGTGATAGGAATCTTGATAGCCTGGCTGGTTGGGGGATCTTTGAATGATTTCACCAGTAATCTGCCGAAATACCAAGAGAGCCTTAAACAGCAGAGTACTGCATTTGTGAATTGGCTTTCCGGTCTAGGTGTTGAATTCAACGCCCAAGCACTGACAACCTATTTTGACCCTGCCAAGGCGATGGGTATGGCGGGAAAGCTGATGAGTAGTCTTGGCAATGTGCTGACCCAGGCCTTTTTAATTTTGATCACCGTCATATTCATGCTGTTCGAAGCCAGCGCTTTCCAGGAAAAACTGAAGAATCATGCAGAAAGCCCTGAGCGATCTCTTGCAAGGGTTGAGGCGATCACATCCAGCATAAAGCAGTATATGGTGATCAAGACCTCTACAAGCCTGTTGACTGCCCTGCTGATCATGGGATGGCTCTGGATGTTAGATGTCGACTATCCGGTTCTGTGGGGTATGTTGGCCTTTCTGTTTAACTATGTTCCCAACATCGGATCAATTATTGCGGCGGTGCCGGCAGTCTTGTTGGCTTTGATACAATTCGGACCGGAAGCCACGCTGTGGACTGCTGTTGGCTACCTGGTAGTGAACAGTATAGTGGGTAATGTTATCGAGCCCCGGTTTATGGGAAAAGGGTTGGGATTATCACCACTTATTGTGTTTGTTTCACTGGTGTTCTGGGGCTGGATTTTAGGGCCTGTCGGCATGTTCTTGTCAGTCCCGTTGACGATTACCATGAAGATCTTTCTCGATAGCAATCGGGATACCCGTGGTCTGGCGGCAATGCTTGGATAATCCTCTTTAATCTCAGTACATCAACATCTCCCGCGCGTGGGATATTTTCTTGTCAGCCTTGTCGAGGATCTTCAGACTGAGTTTGGGTGTGAGCTCACCAAGATTGAGCCGCTTCAAGGCAGGAACCTGGTCCAATGTCGGTAGGGTCATCATCTCCTCTGAACCGATATAGGTGTGAAGTTGTGCAACAATGACCAAGTCTGCATAGTCCGCCTCTTCATCATGTTCCCGGAGCCAGTTTTCCGCCTCTTGTGTAACCATGATCAGGTCTTCGATAAACCCCCAGTTTCGAAGGATTTACACTGCCGATCTGTCCGCGCATATCGAGCATGACCTGCTCCAGTTTCTCCGCATCATTCGCAACATCAGGGAAACGCTCTGCATAGCTGAGGATGGCTACATTTCCTATGTCGTGGAGTAGTCCGGCGAGTAGAGCATGCTCCGGATTAAACTGTTTGGAGACTTTAGCAAGGATGTAACAAATGGCACTTACCTTGACACTATGCTCCCAAAGGCTGCGCATGCGACTTTTCAGGACATTTGAGCGGGTATTGAACAGTTCTCTCAGTGCGAAGGTCAGTACAAGCTTATGGGTGGTGTCGGCACCCAGTCTTACAATGGCAGCTGCACAGGAGTCTACAGGTGTCACGCCCGCATAGAGGGGGCTGTTCGCAGCACGTACCAGCTTTGTTGTAATGGCAGGGTCTGTCTGTACGATACTGGCAAGTTTTCGGGCATTGGTCGTTTCGTCCCGCATCGCACGACCCACTCGAATAGCCACATCAGGGAGGCTTGGCAGGACCAGCTTGTCATTATTGAGATCTTCAAGCAGGGTTTCAGTCAATCGGTTCTCGGTTACTGCCTGATCGTAGGGTGAACCGTCATGATTCAGTTCTGTGGCTGTGATGCCTTCATCTGTATTCAGCAATCCCTCCAGTAAGTCGTTGTCTATCATCAGATAGTCTGTAGGCGCAATCGCTTCAACGGTATAGCGTCTAGGTATCAGGTTTGCAATCGGGCTTAGAGCCTGAGATGAACCCCCATTGATTTCAGTGACTCTTCCATCAGAAGCGTGCAACCTCAGTTTTCCCTTAATGAGATAGAGGCTGAATGCGTTAGTGTCACCCTGTTGCAGGATCTGCAATCCACGTCCGGCGGAATGGATCTGGATCGACCGGCCCAGAAGCTCCAGCTGAATATCGTTGAGTTGTTCGAGTGGCTGAAATCTTCTTAAGATCTCAGGCGTTGGATGTAACAGAGTCTCGCTCATGATCGAATAGTTCCCATTATCAGCAGCCACATTTTGCAGGTTGTTGTTGATTCACTTGCAGTGTTCCTACTAAATGATCAACGGATGCCAGTTGATAACGCTCAAGATAGTCCAATAATCCTGCATTGATAGTTTTAGAAATTAACGGGTCATAAAAAAGTGCTGTGCCAACGCCAATCGCACTAGCACCGGCAATAATGAATTCAAGGGCATCTTCTGCAGAACTTATGCCGCCTTGACCAATAATGGGAATATGATGCTCACGGCAGACCTGATAAACTTGGTGGACCTTGAGCAGTGCAATGGGTTTGATGGCCGGACCGGAGAGCCCTCCCTGGTTATTACCGATGATAGGGGTGCGGCTCTCAATATCCACTGCCATCCCCATCAGCGTGTTGATCACAGAAAAGGCATCGCTGCCTGCTTCGATGCACCCTTTGGCATTGGCTGCGATATCTGTCTGATTTGGGGATAACTTGGTTATCAGTGGTTTTCGGGTGACTTTTCTACACGCATCCACTACCCGAGCCGACATGGCCGGATCATTCCCAAATGCAACCCCGCCCTCCTTAACATTCGGACAGGAGATATTGATTTCGATGGCATCGATGGGCGAGTCGTCAAAACGGCGGGTAACTTCGATATACTCTTCCACCGTGGAGCCGGAAACATTCGCAATGTAGCGAGTCTCGGTGAAATCAAGATTGGGGAGTATATCGCTTATCACCTTTTCGACCCCCGGATTCTGTAGCCCGATCGCATTCAGCATGCCATCAGGTGTTTCATAGATCCGATGGGGTTGATTGCCCAGACGTGCTTCCTGGGTCGTACCTTTGAGGCAAACAGCTCCAGCATCCCGATTGCTAAAACCATTGACTCTTGTGTACTCTTCGCCGAAACCGACACATCCGGAGAGAAGTACAATGGGGCTATTGAATGACATACCACAGAATTCGGTATGCAGGGTTGAGGGCGTTTTATTGCTCATGTGTGTTATTAGTTTCTCAAACCAGGGGTGAGGGATGTTCCATATCGTGCTTTACGAACCGGAGATCCCGCCGAATACAGGTAACATCATACGCTTGTGTGCCAATAGTGGCAGCAAATTACACCTGATTCACCCCCTGGGTTTCAAACTTGACGACAAAAGATTGCGACGTGCCGGACTCGATTACCATGAGTGGGCCGATGTGGGTGAGTATGACTCTCTCAGGGAATTTATGAGTAAGGTGGCTCCAAGTGGCCTCTATGCCTGTACCACCAAGGCGGCGCGTAGCTATGCCAAGGTCTCTTTTTCCTCTGGCGATGCACTGTTGTTTGGCCCAGAGAGCCGTGGATTACCGCATCAGGTGTTGAATGCAATGAGCCCGGAAGAGCGGATACGCATACCCATGGTGCCAGGGAGCCGCAGCTTGAACCTCTCAAATGCAGTCTCCCTGATTTTGTATGAGGCTTGGCGGCAGATTGGGTTTGAGGGGGGGCTATAAACCCTCCGCTTTTTGTCTCCGTTCCAAAAGATTATGAACAGCTGTTTTCGGATCCAGCCCTTCATAGAGGACTCGATACACTTGCTCGGAAATCGGCATCTCAACGTCATGCCGTTGTGCCAACGCGTGGACCTCCTGTGCAGCATGTACACCTTCGACCTCCTGGCCTATACGTTCTCGGGCCAGACCGAGGGAGAGCCCTTCTGCCAGGGCAAGGCCCATGCGACGATTACGGGACTGATTGTCAGTACAGGTCAGCACCAGGTCGCCAAGGCCTGCAAGACCCATAAATGTCTCCTGCCTGCCGCCAAGGTTGAGTCCGAGGCGCATGATCTCTGTCAACCCGCGAGTGATCAAGGCAGCTCGGGTGTTGGCACCAAAGCCAAGTCCATCGGCAATGCCGGCCGCGATGGCGAGTACATTCTTGCTGGCGCCACCCACCTGTACACCCACCAGGTCTTGGCTGGTATAGGCGCGAAACCAGGGGGTGTGCAGAAGATCAGCCATACGTTTGGCATGCTGTTGTGAGGTTGCCGCGACAGTGATGGCTGTTGGCAGACCCCTGGCAACCTCACCCGCAAAGGTCGGACCGGATATCACCGCCAGATCGCGTCCGGGCAACTGCTCAGCAGCCACTTCGGTGAGCAGTCGTTGAGTCCCTGGTTCGAAGCCCTTGGTGGCCCAGGCGATACCGGGATCTGATTGCAACAAAGGGGATATGGCTGCCGTCACGCTTTGGAAGGCGTGGCTGGGGACGGCGATGAGTATTTCAGAAGCCTGATCCAGGGTTCGTTGTAGATCGATCTCCGGCAGAAGAGTGTCGGGAAAAGCGACACCTGGAAGGAATTGTTTATTCTCCCTGTCGCTTATGAGTGCTTCGATATCTTCCCTGAGGTGTCCCCAAAGACGTACTGTGTAGCCATTACTGCTCAAAAGGATGGCTAATGCGGTCCCCCATGATCCGGCTCCAAGAACAGCAATAGATTTGTTGGTCGAGTCTCCCATCATGGCACCTTCATTCAGATATCGATGAACCTATGAACGGATGCTCAGTGCTGTGCTTCGCTTTGAGATTGTGCCTTTTTCGCTAATTCCTGCTGATGTTGAGCGTATAACAGATCAAAATTGACAGGTTCCAAAACCATTTGCGGAAAGCTGCCCTTCATGATGACGTCTGAGATCACCTCTCTCGCATAGGGAAACAGTTGATTTGGGCAATAAGCGCCCAAAAGCGGACCCATCTCCTGCTCAGGAAAACCATTTGCAGCAAAAATGCCCGCTTGTTTGACCTCGACCAGATAGGCAGTCTTTTCGCCCACCTTTGTGGTGACGGTTACGGTCAGCGTGACCTCGAACAGGGTGTCCGACAGTTTATTCACTTCGGTGTTTAGATTGACGCCTGTCTCCGGTTTCCACTCTTGTTGAAAGACTGCAGGAGAGTTAGGTGTCTCAAAAGAGACATCCTTTGTATACACGCGTTGTACGGCGAATTCACGATTCTGCTCGTCTGGTTTGGCTTCTGTCATGGTTGCTTCCTATGGAGAGATGGACTACTTGTTTTTTCGGGTAATGGGTAGGTTGGCGTTTTGCCAGGCAAGTATACCGCCTTTCAGGTTATAAACTTGCTCGAACCCGGCCTTTTTCAGCTGTTGACAGGCAGCTGAGGATTGGGCACCGGATCGACAGCTGATAATGACGGGTTTCTCTTTGTGTTTATTGAGTAGCCCGATCTGATTACCAAATCCGTTACTGGGGATGCTGATAGCGTTGATTATATGCCCCTTGTGAAAATCTGCAGCGGGTCGTACATCCACAACGACCGCATCCTGATGGTTGATCAGATCGGTGGCAATGGTCGGATCGACTGCATGCTTGTCGCCAATGAGTAGATTAAAGATCAAAAAACCCGCCACCAATACAAAGGTAAGAACGAGTATCCAATGGTTCATCGTGAATTCGATGAGTTGTTGCATTCGGTGCCTCTTATGCAGCTGATTGTTTGCAGGGGGGTGAGTTTATAACAGGAGAGCGGTGCGGTTAAGGGCTGAATGGCCGATAACACAGGGAAATGATGCAGATTTTATCTCAGATAGCGGTTTTGGCCCTGACAAACACCACTCCCGGTGTCTGTCAGACGAGAACTCTCAGGCATGAGTGCAGAACACTTCACGCATCATTCCGATCAATTTCAACGTGCGAAAATCACTAACCCGGTAGTAGACCCGATTGGCATCTTTGCGGGAGGCGAGAATACCTTTATCGCGCAGTATGGCTAGATGTTGTGAGATATTGCTCTGTGAGGTGCCTACCTGCTCAACGATATCCTGCACACTCACCTCCTGTCCTCCCAGGGTACAGAGGATTTTCAGGCGCAATGGGTGGGACATGGCCTTGAGAGAGCGAGATGCACGATCCACATCCTCATCGGTAGCAAACAGGTTTTGCATACCCTCGGCCTCTTCCTGGCTAAGGGATTGGGTGCTCTTGTCGTATTTCTGTTCCATGGACAACCAGCCTTTTACTAGTGACTAATACAATAATACGCTGTTTTTTGTCTCAATGAGAACCCCTTTGTCTATTCTGGTTACTTCGTTGCCGGTTAATTCCATGATTTTCGGCTTGGATTGGTATTCTAGCTTGCTGCTGGGATTGGTGATTTAATGGGCGATTAACCCATTTTTTATATATGCAGTAGCAGCACCTAAGTAGAGACCCAACAATGACGGAGAGACCCAAACCGGTTGCCCTGATTATCCTTGATGGCTGGGGATACAGTGAGGAGACGGAAGTCAATGCCATCGCCGAAGCCCGTACCCCGGTTTGGGATCGCTTGTGGCGAGAGAATCCGCATACCTTGGTCTACACATCGGGAGCTGCGGTGGGCTTGCCAGGCGGGCAGATGGGGAACTCGGAAGTTGGGCATCTCAATATGGGTGCGGGGCGGGTAGTCTACCAGGAATTCACCCGGGTTAGCCGCTCCATAAGGACAGGCTCTTTTTTTACAAATGAGACCTTTACTGAGGCTATAGATAAAGCCGTCACAAGCAATAAAGCGGTACATCTCATGGGACTCCTCTCTCCCGGTGGTGTGCACAGTCATGAAGAGCATTTTCATGCAATGATCAAACTGGCCGTTGAACGAGGTGTGGAGCGGCTCTATCTTCATGCCTTTCTGGATGGTCGGGATACACCACCAAAGAGTGCACATGCCTCGATCGTTGCCCTGAATGAGGTTTTTGCAGAACTCGGCAAAGGACGTATCGCAAACCTCATCGGTCGTTACTACGCCATGGACAGGGATAATCGCTGGGCGCGTATTGAACAGGCCTATGATCTGTTGGTGGATGGGAAGGGGGCATACCAGGTCGAAAGTGCAATTGAAGGTCTGCAAGCTGCCTATGACCGCGGCGAATCCGATGAATTTGTCGTTGCCACCAGCATTGTTCCGGCGGGGGAACAGCCGGCGACCATTGATGATGGCGATGTAGTGCTCTTTCTCAACTACCGTGCTGATCGTGCCCGTCAGCTGACCAGTGCCTTCGTTGAAGAGACATTTGATGGTTTCAAGCGAAAGCGGATACCTGAATTGGGTGAGTTCGTCAGTCTCACACGTTATCACAAAAGGTTTGATATCCCGGTTGCCTTTCCACCGGAAAAGTTACGTAGTGTCTTTGGTGAAACCATCTCCAAACAGGGGTTGCGACAACTGCGTCTTGCAGAGACTGAGAAATATGCCCATGTGACCTTCTTTTTCAACGGTGGACGTGAGCGCCCATTCGAAGGAGAAGAGCGTATCCTGGTCCCTTCACCTCAGGTGGCCACCTATGATCTTAAGCCGGAGATGAGTGCAGAGGAGGTGACCGATCATCTTGTAGAGGCGATAGAGGGAGATAAGTACGATGTCATTATCTGTAATTTTGCCAACAGTGACATGGTAGGGCATACCGGGAAATTCGAGGCGGCAAAGCGTGCCATTGAAACCCTGGATCACTGTTTAGGTCGGGTGTTGAAGGCACTGCACCTGACGGGTGGCGAGATGCTGGTGACCGCTGACCACGGCAATTCTGAGCAGATGGAGGATCATATCAGCCATCAACCTCATACTGCCCATACTACCAACCCGGTTCCCCTGGTCTACGTAGGGCGAGACCGTGCGCAATTAGTGGAAGGCGGGGCGTTATGCGACATTTCTCCCACGCTTTTAAAAATCATGGGACTGGAACAACCTGATGAGATGCAGGGTCATGCATTGATCCACTTTGTGGATGAGGCTTAATAGATGCGGCACTTGTGTGGCCGAATGGCCCTCTCTTTGGTATTGGGAGTCATCCTTCTTCCCCTTCCCTCTCTTGCCGAGCAGTCTGACCAGGCCGCCAGGGCCAAACTGGAACAGGTCAAAAACCGCATCCACTCCCTACAGGACCAGCTGCGTTCCACCAAGGGAAAGCGGGAAGAGCATAGTCAGGCCCTACAGCAAACAGAAATGCAGATCGGTTCATTCGCGCGACGTATTCGGGCAACTGAACAGAGCCTGAAAAGGCAGAAACGCCGTCTGGCCGATCTCGAGGGCGAACGAGCCGATGCGCGCCTGAGTTTGGATCAACATCGCTCCTCCCTGGAGCGACAGATTCGTGCCGGTTATGCCATGGGACGTCAGGAAAAGTTGAAAATACTGCTTAACCAGCAAGACCCTGCCATAGTCAGCCGGGTCATGGTGTATTACGATTACTTTAATTCGGCACGTGTCGAGCAGATGGATGAGATAAAAGCGAGTCTGAAACAGCTTAAAATAATTGAAAGGGATATCGCCCAGGAGGAGCAACGATTGCAACAACTTCTGGCAAAAAATCACAAGCAGAAGCAACAGCTTGAAGCTGCCCAGTTGGGTCGAAAGGAGATTATTGCGAGCCTCAACAGTCGACTCAAGGATAAAGGTCAGGAGTTGGATACGCTAAAGTCGGATGAAAAGCAGCTCCGATCGCTCCTCTCCGACATCCAACAGGCATTGTCTGATATCCCACTCGACCCGGCAGCCCATGTCCCTTTCAATTCACGAAAGGGTAAGCTGCCTTGGCCATCACGAGGCAAGCTGATGGCCCGTTTTGGGTCTAATCGTGATGTCGGTAAACTGAAATGGGATGGGGTGCTGATTGCTGCACCGGAAGGACAGGATGTTCGTGCAATTCATCATGGCAGGGTTGCTTTTGCTGATTGGTTGCGCGGATTCGGGCTACTGCTGATTATCGATCACGGTGATGGTTACATGAGTCTGTATGGTCATAATCAGAGCCTGTTTAAAGAGACGGGAGCGTGGGTAGAGCCCGGTGAGGTTGTAACGCAGGTAGGGAATAGCGGTGGCAGGGTCACCTCAGGCATCTACTTCGGTATCAGGCACAATGGGCAACCCAAAAATCCAACCCAGTGGTGTCAGCGCATCAAAGGTAGAATTATTGCTCATTGGGGGCGTCAAATAAGAGAAAAGGAACTATCTTTTTACCCAGGTCACTCACAGATCACTAGGCAACACATAGTGTATGGCCTTCAATAATTGTTATGCAGTCAGCCACTTGCTGGGTTGCTTGCGCGTTAGCAGGAATAACTGATGATACAAGCCGTTAAACATATTTTTCAAACTGGTCTCAGCCTGATGTTGCTGATCAGCAGCTTGTCGCTGTTCGCATTTCAGGTACAAGCTAAAGAAGAGGTAGAGTCCCTGCCTTTACAACAGCTTCGTACGTTTGCCGATATCTTCGGTCGTATCAAAGCCAACTATGTTGAACCCGTCGAAGACCAGGTACTGCTGGAGAATGCGATCCGTGGCATGGTATCCGGACTCGATCCCCATTCCAACTACTTGGATGCTAAGGATTACAAGGATTTACAGGTTGGGACCAAGGGCGAGTTTGGCGGTTTGGGGATTGAGGTAGGACTTGAGGATGGTTTCGTAAAAGTGATCTCGCCGATCGATGATACCCCGGCACAGCGTGCTGGTGTTCGCAGTGGTGACCTGATTGTGCGCCTGGATGAGACGCCGGTCAAAGGGCTCAGCCTGAATGAAGCTGTTGCGCTGATGCGGGGCAAACCAGGCACTACCCTAGATCTGACTATCATTCGCAAAGGTGAAGAGAAGCCAATAAAGATTAGTGTGATCCGCGACATCATACGCGTGGCAAGCGTCAAGAGTCGTCTGTTGGACGAGCGATTTGCCTATCTGCGTATTTCGCAATTTCAGGCAAATACCACCAATGAGATGTTGAAGTCCCTGACACGACTCAAGAGTGAGGTGGATGGCAGCCTGCAGGGGATGGTGCTGGATCTGCGTAACAACCCGGGTGGGGTGTTGAATGCCGCTGTCTCTGTCAGTGACGCCTTTCTGGAGTCAGGACTGATTGTCTATACAGAAGGTAGGGAGAGCGACTCTCAATTACGCTTCGAAGCAGCGCCGGATGATGTGCTCGATGGCGCTCCAATCGTCGTATTGGTCAATGAAGGTTCAGCCTCGGCCTCGGAAATTGTGGCCGGTGCGCTACAGGACCAAAATCGCGCTGTCATCATGGGTAGTCGCACATTCGGCAAGGGGTCAGTGCAGACAATAATCCCCATTACTGATTCGGCTGCTGTCAAACTCACAACGGCGAGATACTACACACCCTCCGGGAACTCCATTCAGGCGCAGGGCATCAAGCCCGATATTGAGCTGGAAGATTTAACGGTTTCTAAGGTAGAGGAGCGTAAAGTCAAGCCCATCAAGGAATCTAATCTCTCTGGTCATCTGGAGAATGGGAATGGTAAAGGGGCTACAGGCAGTACAGAAAAGAGCGAAGAGGGAAAGAGTGAGGCATCGTCCAGTAAGGACTATCAACTGGGTGAAGCACTCAATCTGCTCAAGGGGTTGGCCATCCTGCACGGTAAAAATGCGGCTGGCTGAGAAGGTAATTCGTTGTTAGTACAGGACACTCACTACACTAGGTGTTTAAGTATGGGCTGATTGTTTGGTGGCTGATGATTGCTCAGATACCGGCCTTATCGATGGCGGAAGAGCAGGAAATGTCACAGCGGCCAAGTGTTAAAATTGCACTGATCATCGATGACCTGGGTAACCAGCAGATCGGTGGTGAGAGGGCCCTCGCCCTACCGGGTCCGGTAACCTATGCATTTCTGCCCCAAACCCCCTTCGCCTGGCAACAAGCCAGCAGGGCCCACCAGTTGAATAAAGAGGTCATGTTGCACCTGCCAATGGAGTCTGACAACGGCAATGCCCTTGGTCGTGGGGCTCTTACCCTGGCCATGTCGAAAGCCCATTTTCTGCGTACGCTGCGACGTAATATAGCTTCTATCCCCTATGTTGCCGGGGTGAATAATCATATGGGCAGCCTGTTGACAAGGGACCCTACAGCGATGCGCTGGCTGATGAGTGGATTGCGTGAGGCTGGGCTCTATTTTATCGATAGTAGAACAACCGTTGCCACGGTTGCTGAGCGTGTAGCAAGCTCCAATCTAATTGCCAGCTCCCGGCGCGATGTATTTCTTGACAATAACCCACTGGAATCGGAGGTGAGAGGTCAGTTGTACAAATTGCTAAACGCAGCCCGAGTCCAGGGGCATGCAATAGGTATCGGGCACCCCTACCCTCAAACACTGGCTGTACTTCATGAGGAATTGCCTAAACTTAGAGAGCAGGGCATTGAACTGGTACCCGTTTCTCAACTCATCAATTCCAGGAGACCACTATGGCACGCGTCCTCGTCCCCCTTGCACAAGGGTGTGAAGAACTCGAAGTTGTCACCATCACCGATCTACTGACCCGGGCTGGTATCGAAGTGGTTACCGCGGGCTTGGAAGCCGGGCCGGTCAAGGCCTCGAGAGGTATCACACTGGTACCTGATACCACACTCGATGCGGTCATGGAGGAGGATTTTGACATGCTTGTGCTACCGGGCGGCCTGCCGGGAGCAGACCATCTCGATGCCGATCTGCGTATTCACTCGCTACTGCAGCGACTCAACCAACAGGGAAAGTTCACAGCAGCAATTTGTGCTGCACCCAAGGTGCTGGCCAGTGCTGGGCTTCTGGATGGCCATCGGGCTACCAGTTACCCCGGCGTTTTGGACAACATGGATCTGCCTCAGGTCGATGTTCAGCTTGAGCGGGTGATCAGTGATGACCGGGTGATCACCTCCCGCGGCCCGGGTACGGCAATGGACTTTGCCTTGGAACTGATCGAAAAACTCAGCGGTAGTGCAACAAGAGACCAGGTAGAGCAGGGTTTAGTTCGCTAAGCCGGAATTGGCTTTGTCTTGTTCATCAACAGATTGGCGGGGTCCTGTCCCACCGCAAGACACTTATTCCGGATAGTAGCGGGCATACGTTGGCATGACGACCTCAAGGGTGGTTACCCTCACCACCCGTAAGACCCCTTTACTTTTTTAGGATTGGAGATAATCAGTCAGATATTGGGTGATTTTTGTCCAAGCTGAGACACCAATGAGGCTTTGAGTCTTAAACTCGGCTAGAATGCTCGTTTGCCTGTTCCGGCACTCACTCCTGTACAGACATGTGTTGTCAATCCTCAGAGCTTTTAGCCCCAAAGTCGTATGCTGAAAAAGAAAATTCTGGCTACCCTCCTTGCCTCATCGCTGGTTGGTTGCACAAACTGGAATAGCAAAACCGAAGATCAGGATGTCGTTGCATTAAAAAGTGCCATACCTCCAGGACACTTGATACCCGGACAAGGATCAGAAGAAACGTTCAAGACCGGTTTGAATGTAATACCTATGGATCAGGTTGAAGATTCGAAGGTTATGGAGAAACCTGAGCTCTTTTATGGCACAGGAAAATTCATTGCTACCCAAAAGCCCAAACCAGTTACAGCGAGCGGAGAACCTGTCAAAGGTGAGATCACTCTCAATTTTGAGCAGGCCGATCTTCGGGAGGTGATTCAAACCATCCTGGGGGAGCTGCTCAAAGAGAGCTACATACTTGATCCTGCGGTAAAGGGAAAGGTCACCATTCAGACCGGTAAGCCATTGAGCCAAAATGATCTGTTGGCTACCCTGGAGACCCTGTTGCAGATGAATGGTGCCGCTATGGTGCAGGTGGATGGGGTCTATCGCATACTACCTATCAGTGCCGCGATTCAGGGTATTAAGACGCCTCAATTGGCTAATGCACGGGCTCCTCTACCCTCCGGGTATGCACTGCAGATTGTCCCTCTTGACTATTTAGCAGCCAGTGAAATGGCCGAGATATTAAAACCGTTAGCACCGAAGGGCGGCATCATCCGGGTAGATGCCACCCGCAACCTGCTTGTGCTTGCGGGCACTGGGCGGGAGATGGAAACCCTGTTGGATACCGTCGATCTATTCGATGTGGATTGGATCAAGGGTTTATCGGTTGGTTTCTTTCCGCTGAAATATGCAAAGTCGTCGACGGTCATCAAAGAGTTGCAATCGATCATTGGCACAACAGACACAAACCCCCTGCAGGGGATGTTCCGTGTGGTGCCGATCGATGAAGTGAATGGGGTACTGGTTGTTACACCCCAGAAACGCTATCTGGATACCATCGCTGAGTGGATCCCCCGCCTGGATCGTATCGATACCCAGGCAAGCGGTATCGCACAGCGGCAGTTCGTCTATCGGGTACAAAATGGCGATGCGAGTGATTTGGCGGAACTGCTACAGCAGCTCTTCTCGTCAACTGGGACTGACACCTCAACTCGTTCAGCCAAGGTCGCACCAGGCAGAAAAGCGGTGACCCAAAGCACAACAGAAGAGAGAAGCAGTGAGTCAACCCCCTCTCCGGGTGCTGCGCGGTTGAATATACCCGGCACCGGGGGAGAGTCGGAACAGAGCGAGGTTCGTGTCGTTGCGGATGACGCCCACAATGCTTTGGGGTAATCCCCCCAAAAAATAACGGGGTTCAAAAGTAGAATTTTCCAATTATGATTACGAAAAGGAGAATCTACAATGAAGAAGTCCCG
>JAHXHU010000403.1 GCA_025656375.1 Candidatus Thiodiazotropha sp. (ex Ustalcina ferruginea)
GTGCAATCCTCGGTCTGGCACTGTTCCAGACTTTCAAGGAGTATGACTTTCTACAGTCCCTGGTTTACGCCCTGGGCGCTGGAACCGGCTTTATTCTGGCGATTCTATTAATGGCCGGTCTGCGGGAAAAACTGGAACTCTCAACCATGCCCAGCATTACGCAGGGTGCTGCAGTCAGTCTGATGCTTGGCGGACTGCTATCTCTCTCCTTTATGGGTTTCGCCGGCCTTGGAGGCTAGCAGAGGTAGACACGATGATCGATTATCTTATCGCTATGACTATTGTTCCCATCCTGCTGCTCGGCTGGCTGATTGTGCAGTCAATCGTGCGGCGATTCGCTAAACTGCATCCAGAACTAGGCCCTCCCAGGGATGAGGGTGCGGGCTGCGGAAAAAGCTGTCTGTGCAGTGGTAGCAGCTGCCAACGTCAAGGAAACCACCTCAGAGGTTTAAACAATGAATGAGCCATCTAATCAATCCGAGAGCCGAGGACAAGCGGTGAATGAGCAAATAATCTGGTTTGAAAATCTTAAGATGCATGATGTTGACCAAGTTGGTGGAAAAAATGCATCCTTGGGAGAGATGATCAGTGGCCTTGCCAATGCGGGTGTCAGTGTCCCAGGTGGCTTTGCTACTACCGCACATGCCTTTCGTTAATTCTTACGCCACAACCATCTCGCAGAACGGATCGATCCACTGTTGAAGCAGTTGGATGTAGAGGATGTGACTGCCTTGGCTGAAGCAGGTAAGACTGTGCGCGAGTGGGTGATTGAGGCCCCTTTTCCTGAAGAGCTGGAAAATGCAGTCACAGCAGCCTATAAAAAACTTACCGGCAATGCCTCTCAACCTCCCTCGGTAGCTGTCCGCTCGTCGGCAACGGCCGAAGACCTGCCTGATGCCTCATTCGCAGGTCAGCAGGAGACCTTCCTCAATGTGCAGGGCCTGGATGATGTCATGATCGCGATCAAGGAGGTATTTGCTTCCCTCTATAACGATCGTGCCATTTCCTATCGGGTTCATCAGGGATTTGCACATGAAGAGGTTGCCCTGTCCGCAGGCATTCAACGTATGGTGCGCTCTGACATCGGTTCTGCTGGAGTTATGTTCACTCTGGATACGGAATCAGGTTTTAAAGATGCTGTTTTCATCACCAGCTCCTATGGTCTTGGAGAGACGGTTGTACAAGGCTCCGTCAATCCAGATGAATTCTATGTGCATAAAGGAAATGTAGAGGCGGGACGACCGGCTATCTTACGCCGCAACCTGGGTAGCAAGGCGATCAAGATGGTTTATGGTCAGGCAGGCGAAGAGCGTGTCGTGACCGTCGAAGTACCAGAGCAGGAACGTCGACAATTCTCCCTGACCGGCGAACAGATAGAGAGCCTGGCACAGATGGCGATCACCATTGAGAAACACTATCAGCGTCCTATGGATATCGAATGGGGACTGGACGGTAGCGATGGTCAGCTCTATATCCTGCAGGCTCGACCTGAGACTGTGGAGAGTCGTGTTGATGCCACTTCGGTAGAACGCTTTAAACTGGAAGAGAGTTGGCTCAGGGCAGAGCGATAGGTCAACGCATCGGCAACGGTGTTGCAAAAATCATCCACAATGCCAGTGAAATGGCCAAGGTAGCAGCGGGTGATGTGCTGATCACCGACATGACCGACCCTGACTGGGAGCCTGTCATGAAACGAGCCTCAGCGATCGTTACCAATCGTGGTGGACGTACCTGCCACGCGGCGATTATTGCCCGCGAATTGGGTATCCCTGCAGTGGTTGGCTGTCATGATGCCACTGAAACCCTGATTGAGGGTCAGGAGGTAACGGTCTCCTGCGCTGAAGGCGACGATGGCTTTATCTATGAAGGTCTGCTGAAGTTCTCAATCACCCATGGCGATATCACCAGTTTGCCGGAACCGCCAGCCAAGATTATGATGAATGTGGCTAATCCGAGTCGTGCGTTTGCTTTCAGCCGCATCCCTAATGCCGGTATCGGCTTGGCACGCCTGGAGTTCATCATCAATACCTCCATTGGTGCACATCCCCGTGCACTGATGGAGTTTGACAAACTACCCCCTGAAATCAGATCCACTGTACAGAAGCAGATCGACGGTTACGAGGATCCGGTCAGTTTCTATGTAGATAAACTGGTGGAGGGTATATCCACACTGGCTGCAGCCTTCAATGGCAAGTCTGTAATCGTTCGTATGTCTGATTTCAAATCGAACGAATATGCCAATCTGATCGGTGGCAAGCTCTACGAACCTGAAGAAGAAAACCCGATGATCGGATTTCGTGGCGCCTCACGCTATATTTCAGAGAGCTTCAGACCCTGCTTTGAGCTGGAATGCCAAGCCTTGAAAAGGGTCGGATTCAGTAATGTGGAGATCATGATTCCCTTCGTGCGCACCTTAGATGAAGCCGCCAGGGTTATCCAACTGCTTGAAGAGAATGGGCTGAAGCGTGGCAAAAATGGGCTAAGGGTCATCATGATGTGTGAATTGCCATCCAATGCGGTGCTGGCCAAGGAGTTCCTGGAGTACTTCGACGGCTTCTCCATTGGCTCGAATGATATGACCCAATTGACCCTGGGACTGGATCGTGATTCCGGTCTGGTTGCCCAAAGTTTTGATGAACGCAACCTGGCAGTGAAGAAAATGCTCAGCATGGCCATACAGGCCTGTAACGAGGCTGGCAAGTATGTCGGTATCTGTGGACAGGGGCCCTCGGACTACCCCGATCTGGCTGAGTGGCTGGTTGAACAGCACATCGCCAGCATTTCGCTGAATCCGGATACGGTGGTTGATACCTGGCGGCTTTTGGCTAATCTAAAAGGCTAAACATTCAGACGAGGTGCGGCAGGGCCGCACCCACATTAATCCATTATCAGGTGCGGCCCTGCCGCACCAATATTTCACCCTAACGCCATGCCTATCACATGAAGATCATGCAGTCTATCTGATGAAACGCACCATTTTCTTTCTTGCAGATCACACCGGCATCACTGTCGAGGCGATGGGACGCTCACTATTGAGCCAATTCGACGGTTTCAAATATGAAACAGTTCATTGGCCTTTTATCGATACCCTGGAAAAAGCCAGACGTGTCGCAGAACGTATTAATCAGACCACCATCGAATCAGATGAAAAACCGATCGTATTCACCACCCTTGTGGATCCTAAAATTCGTGACTATTTCAAGAAACAGGATGTCCCGGTGATGGATTTCTTCGAGTCATTTACCAACCGACTTGAAGCGGAGTTGAGTCTACCCTCCTCCCACGCCTTAGGCCGTTATCACACAACTGACAATAACCGAGCCTACGATCGACGTATCCATGCAGTCAATTTTGCGCTGAACAATGATGACGGGGCAGTGACAAAAAACTACACAACTGCGGACCTGATCCTGGTCGGTGTCTCACGGGTAGGCAAAACACCTACTTGTCTGTTTCTTGGCCTTCAGCATAGCGTTCTCGCCGCTAATTACCCCCTGACGGAAGATGACTTGTACAACGATCTGCTCCCTAAAACATTAAATACTTATCGGGATAAACTGTATGGCCTGACCATCGATCCACTGCAACTGCAACGCATCCGACAGGAACGTCGTCCTGATCGCCGTTACTCTTCCCTTGAACAGTGCAAGATGGAGATCAAGTTGGCTGAAGATCTGTACAAACACTATAAAATCCCCTATCTGGACACCACATCAATGTCCATTGAAGAGATATCAGCTCGGCTATTACAGCACATCAACCGTGCTGCCACAGTACTTAGCTAGCCATCCACCTTTTTCAAAAACCAATAATGCCAGTGGTAGATCAACTCAAGTTCGGGTAAGTTTCTTAGCACTAGTGCTGATTAACGACACACTGATAGAATGGGACTATGATAAACCAGCTTTTTTCATGAAAGCTTCCTATTATCCCAATATTTAGTAAACACCCTATTTCCTTAAAAGTACTGGCTTTTTATCCGTGATCAACTGGCTCGCACGACTCTTTCGCAAGGCACCTGTACCCATTGCCATTAAGTGGACGATCTACATTGGCACACTGATAACACTGGTCATGAGTGTACTTGGTTGGTTCCTCATTACTCAACAGGCCAGATTTCATATGCGTGAGGTCAATGGTTTTGGTAAAGTTTTGGTAGAGCAGTTGGCCCATTCAGCCAGTGAACCCAGTGAACCCCTGCTCGCTGACGACCAGTTCAATCTGCAGGGACTGGTCAGCCGGCAGACCCAGAACGACAATGTGGTCGGTGCTGCCATCGTCCCCACTGACAAACCCTGGGTTACCTCAGGTAACGTCCCACATCAGCTTCCCAGCTCAGATGATCTCTATCCAATGACCTGGGCGTGGCGTGACCCGGAAAACAACAGACATCTTGCCATCACTTTTTTCAGCCCCATCAACTTCCGTGATGTCATTGCTGGTCATGCAATGATAACGATCGATCGACAATTTCTCGATCGTAATCAAAAGCGAACCATTGGTATCATCAGCTATGCCACCTTTGGTTTGATTCTCATCGCCGCAATTCTCTCCTATGTGCTGAGTAAGCGTCTGAGCCGCCCAATTACACTGCTCGCCCAGGCAGGACAACAAACGGAAGTGGGGCTCCTCATCAGCCCGATGGACGAAGAGCGCCACGACGAAATCGGCCAAGTGTACGCCCATTTCGATCGCATGAGCGCTGGATGGACTATTGGAAAAACGCCAGGATGAGGCTGCCCTGTCACGCTATGTCTCTCCTGTTGTGGCAGAAAAAATACTTTCAAATCTATCGCAACCCCGTCTCGCCAATCAGGAGATGGAAGGTAGTGTGTTGTTCTGTGATATCGTCGGATTCACTCAGCTCTCTGAGGACCTGCCAGCCGACGAAGTAGCCTCCCTGCTCAATCTCTATCTTGGTGCTATCGCTGATTCTGCACATCGCTGCAGGGGCGTCGTGGATAAATTCATCGGTGATAGTGCGATGATCCTGTTTGGTGTCCCAGAAGCCGACAAGGAACATGGTCAACAGGCAATCCGCTGCGCCTGGCTGATCCAAGCCATGGTGCGCCATATAAACAAGCAGCGCAGGCAAGTGGGCAAAGAGCCGATCATGTTGCGTATCGGTATCAACAGCGGCACTATGCTCGCTGGTAATATCGGTATTCCTGATCGATTGGAATATACTGTAGTTGGCGATAACGTAAACCTCGCCTCTCGCCTTTGTGGCGCGGCCCCGGCGGATGGCATCATGATGAGCCAGACCTCAGCTGAATTTCCCGGTGTGGCCGAGATGGTAGAACTGCACAGACAGCCTGCGCTGAAGATACGTGGCAAAAAAAATCCAGTTACCCCTTCCATTGCGGGAACACCATCGAGAGAATTTGGTCAATGGTTGATGCGTACCATGGCCTATATCTTAAAAAAACAGGTTCGATGAAACTGCTTCAAAGACTCTTCACAGCCGCTCTCTTGCTACTGCTGCTCAACGGTTGCCAATTGATTGAAACCAAAAAAGATCCTGAACCTGTCAATGAGAATGTACTGAATAAAAGCCGGCTGCTGGTCGCTAAAGGACGCTATGGTGAGGCCATTCGACTACTCGATCATGCCCGTACCCGTACCGATAATAAGCCAAATCATACCTACGATGATGAGCTCAGGAATATTAGAAGTCAGCAGAAGACGCTGGAAGAGGAGCTGACCGATCAACTACTGATCAGCAACACCTCGGCCCTAAAGAATCAACTGCCGATATTGACAAAACTCTCTCAAGCCAGTCCTGAAACGCCACACTATTATCAACTGCTGCAAGAGACCAACAAGCAGTTGGAAAGCATGCAGCAAGCCCTATCAGAGTGTGCCTGGCGGCATTTTAAAAGGAATAATGCCCTGGCAAAGGATTGTCTGACCATCGCTCTGTCACTTCGTCAGGATGAGGCAGATCAGAATCTGATGGAACATCTCCTGAAAGAGCAGAAACAGCATAAAAAAGCGGTTGCCACCCAGGAGAAGGCCGTCCGTGAGCAAAAGTGGAAACAACGCATCGATAAACACCTCGCTGAGGCAAGGCAGCTCACGGAAAGTGGTCAGCTGAAAGACGCCAGAAAGGCCCTAAAGTTGGTATTGAAAGAGTCTCCGAGCAATGAGGCTGCGAAAAAAATGCTCTCTGAGGTCAATGGCCGACTGGATAAGTATATTGAGAACCTACTACTAGCTACTAGCTACTAGCTGCTGACCGTCTCTACCGTGATGGGGAACTCGAAAGTGCCAAGGCAACCTGGCGGGCGGCTCTCGCCCTCGATCCTACGGACGAGCGGGCCCGGGAGAAAATTCAACGGGCACAACGTGTGCTGGAGAATCTGCGAAAAACTCACTAAAATTCTATAAATACATCCCAATATATTGATTATGTTATACTTACAATGTCTATTTACATCCTCTAATAACAGCCATCAGCCCAACCAAATCGGCTGACATATCGCTCACCTCAAATCTAATCCGCTCTATAAAAACAAAATGCCCTCGTAAAGGGTGGTTCCTGTGTAACGATCCGTTATAATCGCGCCCGGCAATGCCTTTCTGATACGCCTCCTGTGACATTTTCTGTTACCACTGCGTGAAGACCAGCTGCTGTACTGAATCCCGACAAGCTGTCAGGATCCCTGTTGGGTAACAAATTTCAGATACTATGACCAGAGAGACAACACCGTTTAGAACTCCGATGAAGCATCTGATGCAACGACTGTTCGTTTGCCTCTTTGCCATGCTGTTCGCCCTTCCTGCACAATCCAGGGAGTGGTTATCCGAAAGTCCGGTCTCTTTTTATGAAATGGCGACAACAAAGCGCTCATGGACCCTCAATCCACATCCTCGCTATGCTGGCCTGACCGCTTCACTTGACACGGCACAAGAAATTGAACCTGCGGGTAGACCCTATGGCTTCGGCAGGGAATTAGACGACACTAGCCCTGCTGACTTTCCTGGCCTGACACATGATGCTGCCTATTTCTTCGGCTACCAGTTTTTCATCGTAGGACTGCTCTATGTGATGCCGGAAAATGTCTCCGCCTGGAGCGAAGAACAAAAAGAGGAGTACACATTCGAAAAGTGGTGGGACAATGTCTCTCACCCTCGCTGGGATCCGGATGAGTGGTATATCAACTACATACTCCACCCCTACTGGGGCATGACCTACTACTCTCGCGGTAGAGAGCGTGGGCTGACCGAAGCGGGTGCTTTCTGGTTTTCTTTTGCCCTCTCCTCAATCTATGAATTTGGATTAGAGGCCCTGTTTGAGCCAGTATCTGTCCAGGATGTCATCTTCACCCCGGCAGTTGGCTCTCTGTTGGGCTGGTATTTTGAGGGGACCCGCCGTGAAATCAAGAGCCAGACCACTTTCAGCTTTTGGGATAAAACCATTCTCATTACCACCGATCCTCTCGGTACCCTCAATACCATGGTGGAGAATCTATTTGGTGTAGGTGTTGAGAGTGAGCTGGAAATGCGCTCCTTCTACCAGAGCCCAAATTTCACCCATTTGGAAATACCTGCCTTGAATGACCCCTATGTTGAACATAGCAACCCGGTTGTCAAAGACTATATTGGCCTTCAACTCACCCTTCACTGGTATTGAGTGTAAATTAAAGCGCATAGGCCGCGAATAGACGTCTATTCGCGGCCTATTGTTTTCATTTAACGAATTCGCCGGAACATCCATATCGCTAGGGTCAAGAACAGCAGTAAGGGAAAACAGGCGGCAAACAAGGCATTCATCGAATAGACAACCGCCATATAGGAGAAGGCCCTGTTCAGTAGATAGAACACAATGCCTAACATGGCACCGACGAATATTCTCTGACCGATACTGACACTACGCAAGGAACCGAATACGAAAGGGATACTAAGAAACAGCATGACCAGGGTCACCAGAGGGGCGGTCAACTTGCCCCAGAAGGCCACCTCATAATTCACCGCGGCCTGACCATTATTCTTTAAATAATCGATATAGCGCCATAGATCCCAGGCAGCAAGCATATGAGGTTTCACGGTCAACACATCGAGTGTTGAAGGCTCCAGTTGGGTCTTCCATACTTGACTTGGTATACTGTTTACCCTGATTTGCTCCGTACTGAAATCACTCTGCTCCACCTCCTGCATAACCCACCCATCCTGTTGATAATGTGCACGCTCAGCGTGAATTGCCCTGTGCAGCCTGGCATCTTCACCATATTCGTATATGGATATATCGGCCAGTTGGGCGTCGGGAAGGATTTGGCGGATATTGATGAAGGTATTGCCATCTCGTGACCAAAAACCGTAGCGGGTTTTTAAAGTGATCTGATCTGACAACGCCTCCATCTTCATACGTTGCGCCTGCTGCTCAGCTCGTGGTGCTAAATATTCACCGACCAGTACCACGACCGACAAGACCAAAAGACCCGCTTTGAGTACCGATATCACAATTCGGGTGATTGATAATCCTGCAGCACGCATCGCCATAAGCTCCGAATTTCCTGCCAGGACACCCAGTCCAATCAAACTCCCAAGTAAGGTAGCTAATGGAAAGAGTTCATAGCTGTAACGAGGCATACCCAGGAGAACATAGGTATAGGCCATGGCCGTGGTGTAACCACGCTCCACCTCTTCCAATTCAGATACCAGTTCGAAGAAGCCGATCAGTACCAGCAACAGTGCAAGCACTGCAACTACACCCGCCAAAACAGCGCCGCCGATGTAGCGATCGAACAGGGAAATCATGCCGCACTCCCAAAAAAGCTCCGACGTGCCCATCTATAGAGATAAGTATCTGGAATCAAAAGCAATAACCCAACTATTGCAAGAGTCAGATGAACCCACCAGACACCCAGCCATTCCGGTGTTGTCCCAGCCACCATCCAGTTCTCTGCTACTCCTTGCAGACTCAGGTAGAGGGTATAGAGGACAAAGGCAAATACCAAGCGACCAAATGGTCCCTGGCGTGGCATGGAGCGACTCAGTGGCAGGCTCAGCAAGGCAAATACCAGTAATCCAAGAATCTGCGCTATCCTGACCTGCAACTCAGCACGGTCCGAGATTGATTCGGAAGTAAGCAGCGCATAGCTTGAGAGTGACTTGCGAGTAATCTTTGCAGCGGATCCTTCGGATGCCTTGATACGCAACCCAAAGCGTTCGAACTCACTGACCCGATAATCGGCATGTCCCGGTGTGCCTTCATGCCTGTATCCGTCCTCCAACACCAGATAACGGTCACCTGATTCTTCATCAATGCGCTGGTATCCATGCTTCGCACTCACCAAATTCAATACACCTTCTTTACGCTGCTGTACGAAGATGTTGCGCATGCGTCTTTGTTCACTGGCAATCGACTCAACATACAGCACCAGATCACCCTGGCTGTATTCGTTGAATCGCCCTGCACTGATTCCTGCCAATTCAGTCGCCTGGCCGCTCTGGCTACTCATCAACTCTGCACTGAGTTGGCTCGCCCAGGGTTGTACAATGAGAGATAGCCAACCGGTTAACAGCGCCACCGGCGCGACAACAAGGATCAGTGAACGATAGAGACGAAACCCACCTATACCACAAGATTCCAGAGCAACCATCTCGCTGTCCCGATACATTCGCCCAACCGCATACAACACAGCAAAGAAGAAAGCGGGTGGTATCAGACGAGAGACATAGACAACCATCTGCAAACCGAGTGCCTGGAAAAGTAGATTGGTATTTAAATCACCAGATGCCACCTCTTTCAAAAGCTTGATGAAACTGTTACTCAGCATAATCAGAACCAATACAAGCAGAATGGCCAGTAATGCCTTAAGCACTTCTTTCAGCAGGTAACGGTCAATTAGCGTGATCAAATCTCAGTTCCTAGAATACAGGGTCATATCTACCGGCATTTAACCAACCGGCCTTAGCTTGCTGATTACGCTGTCCAGTATGGTATTTACAGGCTTTCATAGCGATCAATTTATACGTTACGCCACTCGAGATGTTAAATGGTTATTGATTCTGTAAACCTGGTAATATCGATAATGACTGGCTCGAAAATAGAGTGTGATCCTGACATTGCCAGGTTCTTAGTGTATAAAAACCAGTGATATTCCTGTCTATCCTACAGAAAACCAACCAGCATCAAGAAATAGTGAGGCCATCCCACTCATGGAATACAGCATAAAATCCGGTGACCCTACCAAACAACGTACCGCGTGTCTGATTACCGGAGTCTTCTCCAAACGTCAACTTTCACCATTGGCACTGCAGCTGGACAAAGCAAGCAAGGGCTTCCTTCAGCGTATTCTAAAACGTGGCGATATGGATGGGGAGAATGGACAGCAGTTGATGCTCTATGATGTACCCGGTATTCAAGCCGAACGCGTCTTGTTAGTTGGACTGGGTAAATTACGTGAACTTAGCAGAAAAAAGTATGCCAAGACGGTCGCAACTGTCATTAAAAGTCTAGATAAGAGTCATGCCATTGAGGCGATCTGGGGTCTTAGTGAAACGGTTATCAATGACAACTCCCCCCATCAGACCATTAGGGATACAGTGATGGGTGCCGAGGAAAGCCTTTATCGATTCACCGAAACTAAAAGTGAAGTCAAGAAAACAGAGCGCCCCCTCAAGCGCCTGGCTCTATTTATTAGTGACTGCCGTCATCTTAAATCTGCACAAAAGACGCTATCACAGGCTGCCGCCGTTGCTGACGGGATAAAATTAACCAAGGATCTGGCAAACCTGCCCGGCAATATCTGTACACCCGGTTATCTGGCCGAGCAGGTACGGAAACTGGGACGGTTACACAGCAACCTCAAAGTGCGGGTTCTCGATGAGAAGCAGATGACTAAGCTTGGGATGGGTGCCCTGCTCTCCGTCTCCCGTGGCAGCCGCCAGCCTGCAAAATTGATTGTCATGGAGTACATGGGTGGGAAATCTACAGCAAAGCCGGTGGTACTGGTTGGTAAGGGATTGACCTTCGATGCTGGCGGCATATCCCTCAAACCCTCTGCAGCCATGGATGAGATGAAATATGACATGTGTGGTGGAGCGACAGTCATAGGTACTCTCAAGGCATGTCTCTCAATGGAACTGCCAATCAACCTCATCGGTATTGTGCCAGCTTCAGAGAATCTGCCTGATGGTGATGCCAACAAACCGGGTGATATCGTTACCAGCATGTCGGGGCAAACCATAGAGATACTCAACACCGATGCTGAGGGCCGATTGATTCTCTGTGATGCCCTCACTTATAGCGAGCGATTTAATCCTGCGGCAGTCATCGATATCGCCACCCTGACGGGGGCATGTATTGTTGCCCTTGGCAGCCAGGCATCCGGCTTGATGGCCAACAATGAAACCCTGGCCAACGAACTGTTGGCTGCAGGCAACAACGCTGGAGATCGTGTCTGGCAGCTGCCCCTATGGGATGATTATCAGGAGCAGCTCGATAGTAATTTCGCGGATATGGCCAACATCGGCGGTAAGGGTGCAGGTACCATCACAGCTGCCTGCTTTCTCTCCCGCTTTACCAAAAAGTTCAAATGGGCCCATCTGGACATCGCCGGTACCGCTTGGCGCAGTGGCTCCAGCAAAGGGGCCACTGGCCGACCCGTATCGCTACTCACCCAGTTTTTACTGAAACGCTGTGGACAATGAGACAACCGACAACCACAAGTGCCTGTCCAGAAACACAGCGCGTTAGCCTGACTCCCAGCAACAAACTGGAGTCATCATGACCCAGGTCGATTTCTATGTCCTTGATGAGCGAGCCATGGGTAACCGTTTTACCTTGGCCTGTCGTCTGAGTGAGAAAATTTATCATCAGGGACGCAGAATCTATATCCATACCGGCTCTGAAGAGGAGTCGAGACATATGGACAGATTATTATGGACCTTCCGCCAGGGCAGTTTTATCCCCCATGGGATGGCCAATCAGTGTAACCCTCTGGCCACACCGGTCATCATCATCCATGATGGGGAAACAGGTGAAGAACAGGATGTCTTGATTAACCTCGATAACCGGGTACCCAACTTTTTTAGCCGCTTCGAGCGTGTCGCGGAGATCATAGACAGGGAACCCCAGGTAGTCACAGCGGGTCGGGAGCGTTTCCGTTTTTATCGTGACAGAGGCTATCCACTTAACAAACATGACATCAAATAGATGAGCAAAGACGAACAATCACACGATCAGAACCATCCCATTCCACTATTGGAAGATGTGGTCACTACGGATGAGGTGGAATCTGAGTATATCGATTTTATCGATGAAGACGGTGAGATGGAGGACAGCGGTGTACCTGAATATGACGAGGAACTCCTCGCCATGCGGGATGATATCGCAAAACAGTTGGAGGATAATCTTCGACCCTTGGTCACCGAGGCAGTGAATCAAGCTATTGAAGAGACCACTGCCAGAATTGGACAGCTCTTACATGACGAGCTCGACAGTACCTTGGAACACAGAATCCGTAACCTGATTGAGCAACGACTTGAGACTGAATTTGGACCCCGTCATCAGCACGCCAGTGACGATGAAAAAAGTGATGAAGCAGACGATTTTAATGATGACAATCCTTGAAAAGAGACGATCACCTGACTAAAAAAACCGGAAGACGACTTGATCATCCTAAGTCTAAAATCCGTGCTTAACTGTTCTTGCTAGAGTGATTCATATGAGTCGAGTTTTAATCATCGGTGCAGGTGGTGTCGGTCGCGTCGTTACCCATAAATGCGCTCAGTTACCAACCATCTTCAGCGAGATATGGCTAGCCAGCAGGACCTTGTCAAAATGCAATCAGATTGCCAGCGAGATAAAGGGACGTTCGATTCACACCGCCAAGGTGGATGCTGACGATGTATCTGAATTAGTTACGCTTATCCGCACAATTGAACCTAAAATGGTCATCAACGTCGCCCTGCCCTATCAGGATCTGTCGATCATGGACGCCTGTCTGGAGACCGGCATCGACTATCTTGATACAGCCAACTACGAACCACGGGATGAAGCCAAATTTGAATATAAGTGGCAGTGGGCCTATCAGCAACGCTTCAAAGATGCTGGATTGATGGCACTACTGGGTTCAGGCTTCGATCCGGGAGTAACCAATGTCTTTATTGCTTATGCCCTAAAACATCACTTCGACCAGATCGATAGTGTAGATATTCTCGACTGTAATGCGGGGGATCACGGTTATCCCTTCGCCACTAATTTCAATCTGGAAATCAATATTCGCGAGGTAACTGCTAACGGCCGTTATTTCGATGAGGGCAAATGGATTGAAACCCAACCCATGGAAATATCCAGAGTCTTCGATTTCCCGGAAATCGGACCACGCAAAATGTTTCTGCTCTACCACGAAGAGGTGGAATCGTTGACCAAACACATCCCGGTTAGGCAGATGCGTTTTTGGATGACTTTTGGTGAGAGCTACTTAAAACACCTTGAGGTGATTCAGAACCTGGGGCTCGACAGTATTGAACCGATGGAGTTTCAAGGCCAGCAGATCATTCCACTACAGTTTCTCAAGGCACTGCTGCCTGACCCTGCCTCTCTGGGGCCACGCACGAAGGGAAAGACCAATATTGGTTGCATTATTCATGGTGTGAAGGATGGTAAGCCAGCTTCCAGGTACATATACAACATCTGTGATCATGAGATCTCCTATAAGGAAACCTGTGCTCAGGGCGTTTCGTACACAACCGGCGCACCTGCGATGATCGGTGCAAAAATGATCCTGGAGGGCAAGTGGCGCCAGCCTGGTGTATGGAATATGGAACAGTTCGATCCTGATCCTTTTATGCAGGATCTCATTCGCTACGGTCTACCCTGGCATGATGTTGCATGCCATATTGATATTGACGACCTGCCTGTTTCATGATGACTGATAGAGCAACACTACCCTCCCCCTGCTACCTGTTGGAAGCATCGAAGCTGAGGGCAAATCTACAACTGATTGACCAGGTACAGCAGGCATCAGGATGTACAATTATTCTTGCCCTGAAGGCTTTTGCCATGTGGTCTGCCTTCCCCTTGGTCGGTGAATATCTGTTAGGGTGTTCTGTAAGTTCACACAATGAGGCACGCCTGGCCCGGCAGCACTTTGGCGGTCATGTCCATCTCTATGCCCCAGCTTATAGTGCAACGGATTTCCCCTCATTGCTTAAGCTATGTGATCGCATCTCCTTCAACTCATTGAGCCAATGGCGAAGCTTTGGCAAACAGGCCCTTTCAGCTCATATTTCTTGCGGACTAAGGGTCAATCCCGGCATAGATGAGGTAGAGACCGATCTCTATAACCCATGTGGTAGAGAATCGAGACTCGGCATTCCCCCTGAAGAGGTTGCGGATGGTTTTCCGGAGGGTATAGAGGGACTGCATGTACATGCCCTATGTGAGTGCGGAGCTGATTCCACACAACGCCTCATTGAAGCGGTGGAACAAAAATTTGGACATTTACTGCCCTATCTGAAGTGGTGCAATCTGGGCGGCGGTCACCTTATGACCCGCTCAGGTTACGATGTAGATCACTTAATTGACGTACTCAAAAAATTCCGTCAGCGTCACCCTCATCTCGAAATCATACTTGAACCCGGTTCGGCGATTGCCTGGCAAACCGGTCAATTAGTATCTAGCGTGTTGGATCTGATTGAACGAGGGGGTATACACATCGCCCTCCTCGACACATCTGCGACAGCACACATGCCTGATGTTCTGGAAATGCCATATCGTGCGGAGGTACAGAATGCTGATTTTCCAGGAAATATGCCATATACCTACCGCCTGGCGGGACCGACTTGCCTCGCTGGCGATGTGATAGGTGACTACGCGTTCAACCAGCCATTGAGTGTGGGCGACAACATCATCTTTGAGGACATGATCCATTACACCATGGTCAAGACAACGATGTTCAATGGCGTTTCTCATCCTTCAATCGCAATTCTGCATGAGGATGGGGAGATAGAGGTTGTGAGAGAGTTCAACTACACTGACTATGAAATGCGGCTTTCGTAGCAATTACTAACCCGAACGCAGGTTAGTAAGTACATCCTCCACAGACAGATGAGAGATCAAGTTGAGAGCCATACAACATTGCTATCCTTGCCACCAGAGATAAACTCCACAAAGGGTTTGGGATGAGCGATACCGTATCCTTGGCCTAAGTCAATACCGACCTTTCGTAGTTCCTCCATAACCTCAGTATTTTCAACGAACTCGGCAATTGTGGTCAATTTCATAGTGTCAGCTACAGTTTTGATAGCCTCTACCATGCCTTTATCTAGAGGATCTGTATCCATATCCTTAACAAACATACCGTCTATTTTGAGGAAATCGATAGGTAGGTTCTTTAGATAACCAAATGAGGAGAGGCCTGAGCCAAAATCATCCAATGCGAAGCGACTACTAATTCTCGAATCATCGTCAGGGCACTGGAGAGATTCTGTATTGCGGCTGTCTCAGTCACCTCAAAAGTCGATTTTTCAGGACTGATATGATATTTATCAAACAATTTTTTTCAGGTAGGGAGCAATATGATTACGACTTAGCGTTGCACCCGATATGTTGATAAAACAATCGGGATAATCACTATCACACTCTGCCAGCAATTGCATGACACGCTCTATTACCCAGTAGTCAATACGCTCTATCAAGTCGTATCGCTCAGCAGCGGGTAGGAAGGCGCCAGGCGGGATAAGTTCTCCATCTGGGGCGGTCATCCTAACCAGAATTTCCACACCTACAATCACTGAACCTTCAGCATGCAAATCAACTATAGGCAGTGCATACAAAACGAATCGATTTTCTTCAAGTGCACTATTGATACGCGAAACCCATTGCATCTCACCCAATCGGTGTTTTGTTGTGGCACTATCTCTTTCATAAACAGTTATCCGATTGCGCCCTGAATCTTTCGCTGAGTAACAGGCGGCATCTGCTGTACTCATCAGCTGTACAATATTCTCGCTGTACTGATTGATAGGAACGACTCCTATGCTGAGACTGACACGAAAACTATGACTTTCCCAATTAAAGTGGTGTTCTTGAACCTCCTCCCGTAATGAATCTATTCGTTCAATGGCTCGCGGTAGTGGACAGTCTATTAAGATCGAGCTGAATTCATCACCACCAATACGGGCAAGCACATCGCTGCCTCTGAAATGTTTCCGCATCACTCTGGCTAACTGGCGCAACAATTCATCACCCGCCACATGTCCACATGTGTCGTTGACCACCTTGAATTGGTCCAAGTCCATGGGTAATCTCCCCATTAATAATGGGACTCAAAAGTAGTCACTGTTAAGCTGTCTGAGCCAGCTTCTGTATCGGGGTGATTCCACCTAAT
>JAHXHU010000345.1 GCA_025656375.1 Candidatus Thiodiazotropha sp. (ex Ustalcina ferruginea)
AAGCCGCTTCGCGACAACGGATACCTGCCCGGGCCCTACGCCTACCGGGGTCTACCAGCCTGCGCATTCGCTATCCATGGCCGGCAGCGGTAGTGGGCGATCATCAATTTTCAGCCATTGGAACTCGGCACCTTCAGGTAGCATCAGGTCATGTTGCCCACCCTGGCTTGCCCTGAGTTTGAAAGACAATTCACTGTTTGTTACTCGCTTACCTGGTTGTACGGAGAGTCTGCTGTGGTTGACGGTCATTACATTGCCGGAGACGCCTTCCGGTCGAAGAATCTCAAGGATCACTTGTTCACCCGGCCAAGGCTGCCAGGTCGGTAACCAGTTCCGTTTCGCATCCTGATGATGTACCGGTGGAATGCCGCTATGACGCAAATGCCACATAGGTCCGATATCGATGCGCCAATGCTCGATCCATTGATCGCTATCACTGGCTTCAAGCTCAATCCGATCACCAATCTCCAATTTGGAACGCCATGCCACTTGTCGTTGGCTGGCTGACAGGGAGACGACTGCATGGTTGTTTTTTACACTGACAGCGTCACTCACCACCGATTCGTCTGCCAATAGTGGTAGATGTAAGGTGACCGGTATCCCGACCGGCGTGACTCGATGGACAACTGTTGAGATTCTCCAGTCAAATCCCAGCTGGAGGGTGCGCTCAACCTTAAAAAACGCTGGTAGTGCTGTCCCGGCAATGACAGGCTGTTTGCTATCAGGTGCTATGGATTCCGAACGGATCCGGGTCAAGGCAATCTGATCCTGTGGGACACCGTTATGACCAATACCTTCAACAGACCAACCAGCTGCTTTAATGAAGACACGATGGGGTTTCATCGGCAACGGAATCTGTACCTCATTTAGCCGGGGAAGACGTACCTCCATTTGAATACGAAAAGTTCCCTTTTGCGCAACTATCCAGAGTTGGTTGTTTTTTCGAAATAAATGGGGTGTTGTTTGATTGCTCAAGGTGACACTCACCGGTGTTACATGTCCGGTATCGACAGGCAGTGGTATAGCCACCGATTCCAGGGCGTGCACGGTCAATAGCGCCTTGTAGGAGCGCTCATCCACAGTCAGTGCCATTTCATGAATCGAGGCACAATCTGGCAGGCATTCCGGAGGCTGGGTGAGCCGCCGTTCAAGTTCGGCAAGTATCTCAGGATCAGGGAGTTCAGCATAGGCACTCTCTGCTGCCGAGGATAATAAAGGCAACAGCATGACAACCACCATGAGGTTACCCATGGCGGGCAGTCGAAGACGGGTGCCTTTTTCTCGATCCAGTAGACGCCATCCCAACAGCAGAATCAGTCCGATAGAGGTGAATTTCAGCAGTGAAGTCTGTATCGGCGAGAGCATATACAGCCCGATGGTCTGATTGTCTGAAACAGGACCATTCCAGAACAGGCTGATCTTAGTCCAGGTCCAGGCAGGCAACCCTGGGCCTGTCTGCACGACGGCACTAGGATCCACCTGCTCAAGGGTGCGACGAGATTGTCCGAGTCGAGCGATCTTGGATCCAGGAAGTTTCGAATAGAGTTCATAGGAGGCATCCGCCTCCGGTGAGATGGTTTTTCTCTTCTGTTCAACTTCGTCCAATACAGCTGGGGCTTGCGGTTGTTGACTTAACGGCTGGCTTGCGACGAAGGTTTGCGGCGAAATAGTGTGTCTCTCCAGTTGCGGGTGCAACCCGGTACGTGCCTGGTGGATGATAAACGGTGCGATGATGACAATCAGTGCAAGATAACCGGCTATCCGCAATCCGCGAATCCATTTTTCAGCCTTTCCGGCAGGCACCACCCTTGAAATGGCAATCACCGCCAGCAGATAGAGCCAGATCATCTGAGGTGCCATGGGTTCATGCCAGGTAATGAGCAGTGTAAGTAATGCAACGATCCCCCACTGCCAATGCCACAAGCGTGCAATGACGATGGTAGCGATGAGGAGAAGAAACAGATCATAGAGGGTCCACTTTTGTAGCCATGACTGAGGGACATTGTCTACACCTGTGGCCGCCAATAATTTCCAGCCGGGCGGTAGATTCAACTCACCTGACAGCTGGTTAAAATCCCGTCGCCAACCATTCGCAGGCAACAGCTGATCTTCCCGCTGCAGACGCAGGTCTGCCACGAGGGAGATCTCACCCCGTCTGACCTCGACACCCGTTGAATCACCACCGGGCAGGTGGGTAATGAACTGTGGCACACCATTCAATATGGCTCGACCAAGTTGCAGGGATGATTGGACATCGAGTCGCCAGTCATGGGTCATGCTGCCGGTGATCCGATCCTGCAGGGTATAACCCTGACCATCGAAATCGAGCCAGATTGAGCGCTTGAGTTGCAGCTGATCCGGTTCGGGTTCTGTATTGCCCCGGCGAATTTCATTAATCGTAAAGTTATCCAGCGCTCCCATTGTGTAGGCGGGGAGTTTGTTCCATCTTTCAGGCAGCTTGACCTGGTGCGGGTCAATCTGCTTCGGACCTGCAATTTCAACCATCCTCAAATGGTGTTGTGCCTGAAAAGACCAGACCTCTTGGTCTGGCCAGGGCGCTTCCTGCTCATTTAATATGAGTTGATTAACGGGTTTTGGATGTCGACTGGACACCGTCAGTTGCCAGCTGCCAGGCCTGACCTGGACACGCAGATCGCCATTGGCATCGAGTCGGGCCGGTAATACGCTGGTTATCTTGATCGGTATAAAACCCTCCAATAGAGGTTTGCCAAGTACCACCTCCCGTTGTCTGCCAGAGACTTGTAAATCGATGTGTACTTCCGTTTTGAATGGCTGATCGTCGTTGATTAATCGAAATACACGTAGTGAGAGTCGCTCTTCCGGTTGCCGTTCATCACCCTGCTCTTTCAGCCACAGGGAACCCCGCTTTATCACTGGATGCTGAATGGATTGGCCGTTCAGGGTCAGGTTGACAAGACCGGCTTGTGCTGGGATTGCCAGGGTATCGGGTAACTGATTCCAGCTGAAACGCCCTTTGATGGTATGCATACCAGGGGTGAGCCGAATCCCTGGCATGTTAGGTTTCGTTTCTGATATTGAGCTTTGTTGAACCGATGACTTATTCGGGAAAGTGGTGACGATAGCCGGATTTCCATCCACCAAGACTTGGATGGGCCAATGATTTTCATTGCCGGGCAGGCAGTATGATTGTCTCCTCCTTGAAGGTTGTGACTCTATAACTGTACTCGCCTGTTGTATCAGTGAGATGGATAGACCCAGATACATTGTTTTGCCTCCCCTTGAGTGAGGAAGGGACAGTCGATATCGTCATGCTCCCAAATAGTCCAGGCTATCCAATCCTTCAGAGGTAGCGGTACATCTGCTGGATCGAGTGGGGCGGCAATGAGTATGGATTGGCTAGAAAACAGTATGAATAGAGAAAACAAACAGTTTTTGATTTTGATCCATAAGGTGAAAATGCCTTTATTCCCTGTTACTAGATTCTGCCGCTCCATGATGGATCCTCAAATATTGCCGTTTGTCACAACCATGCTTGTCTGTTGTTGTGCTCGTGTCAAGATGCTCGTACCGCCCATTTTTTCACATGACAGACAGAGCAATCGGCAAGCGACAAATGGCCTGTGGTGTTGAGGTGTCATGGTCATAAATTATCGATAGACAAAAACTAACAAAAGAATAGTAACGATCTAATATACATATCATTCTTTTGTCTCTACATTGAAGTTGTGACCTGTAGTACGCGGGCATCGATTGAGACATCACTCGCAACAAGATTGAGGAGACAAAAGATGAGCAATAAAAGAGTACTCACTACAGCTGCCGGGTGCCCGGTAGCAGACAATCAAAATAGTATGACGGCGGGTGCACGCGGTCCTGTGTTGATGCAGGACGTAGAAGATGGCCCACTTCAATCGGGAACGGGTGCCTGAGCGGGTCGTGCACGCCAAGGGTGCAGGTGCCTACGGGACCTTCACCGTTACCGGCGAACTATCGGACTACACTTGTGCCAAATTGTTTTCCCAGGTGGGTAACCAGTGTGAAACCTTCACTCGCTTCTCCACAGTGGCTGGTGAGCTGGGGTCGGCCGATACAGTGCGTGATCCACGTGGATTTGCGACAAAATTTTATACCGAAGAGGGTAACTGGGATCTGGTGGGGAACAATACGCCGGTGTTTTTTATCCGTGACCCACTGAAGTTTTCTGACTTCATCCACTCACAGAAACGCCATCCTGTTACAGGCCTTCGGGATGCCACCATGCAGTGGGATTTCTGGTCACTCAGTCCGGAATCATTACACCAGGTGACCTGGCTGTTTGGTGATCGCGGTATCCCTGCAACACTGCGCCATATGGATGGATTCGGTAGTCACACCTTCAGTCTGTGGAATGAAAAAGGTGGACGTTATTGGATCAAGTGGCACTTTAAGTCACAACAGGGTATCCAGTGTCTGTCCGCCGAGGAGGCGGAAAAGGTGGCTGGTGAAAACCCGGATTTTCATCGCCAAGAACTTCATCAAGCCATTGAGCGAGGTGAATATCCGAAGTGGAAAGTTAAAGTCCAGATCATGCCTGAGAAGGATGCTGAGACCTATGCTGTCAATCCGTTTGATTTGACCAAGGTATGGTCACATACAGACTACCCATTAATAGATGTCGGCGTGCTGGAGATGAACAGGAATCCGCACAATAATTTTGCAGAAGTAGAACAAGCAGCATTTGAGCCCGGCAATCTGCCACCGGGATTTGGGGCTTCACCCGACAAGATGCTGCAGGCGCGTCTGCTCTCCTACCCGGATGCACATCGCTACCACATTGGGATTAACTATGCGGCACTGGATGTCAACAAGCCCCGTTGTCCTGTACACAGCTACCACAAGGATGGGCAAACCCGTTTCGATGGCAATGGTGGTGACCAGGTGGTTTATCAGCCCAACAGTTTCTCCGGCCCAGTAGATGATGAGCGTTATAAGGAGCCACCTTTACAGATTGATGGCGATGCCGATCGTTACGATCACTGGGTGGACAATGAGGACTACTATAGCCAGGCAGGAGATCTGTTTCGTCTAATGGATGAAGACGCCCAGCAACGTCTGATCGATAACCTTGTAGTGGCCATCAAGGATGTGTCACATGCGATCCAAGTACGACAGATCGGCCACTTCCATAAGGCGGATTCTACCTATGGTGAAAGGGTGGCTCAAGGGCTTGGAATTCGTATGGATGAAGTGAAATCAGCGGCTTGATAGTGATTTGGCGGGGCGCATGCCATGTGCTCCGCCAATCGAGATTGGGAGAAGAAAGATGAAACATCCTATACAACTGGCGATGTCAGATCATAAGCTGGGTACCAGCTTACCTAATTGGTTGCGACAGGCGACGCTAATCAGTTTCGCATTTTTTTTCGTGAAGGGATTACTATGGCTCGCGGTTGTGGCCTGGATTATGTTCTGAATTATTTTCCAGCCAAGTAGGGTACGGTCTTGCCGTACCGGATATCTCAGTAAAACGTCACAAAGTTGATAGAGATAGCGGCCTACCCGCAATAGACCTCTTTCAAGTGATACACCACCCCCTTCCGAGACATCTACCAGATGCCAGTCCCGACAATTATTAACCCGGCAACCTCATATGTCACATTCAGGGCTTAGTATTACGTATTGCTATACTCAGCTACTGGTGCACTCAGGTGGCTTGGGAAATTGGCTTTTTCAGCAATTGAACAGACGGTCAATTGCGTCCAGTCCCTCCTGTACGACCTCATCCAGGTCCTGGGGATCGTCATCATGCTCATAAGCGAGCATGGAGTAGGCTGCCAGGGATTTCAGACCCATAGCAATTTTCTCGACATCCGGTAGATTCAGCTCCGCCCCTTCTCTCAAACTGCATTCATCACTCATCAGAGACACCTCATAGGTACTACTTGTCGGCATGCCGATACTTGATCAGAGATCTTTGGCTGTCAAAAAATTAAGGCTTTTTATTGACGTAAGTCAAACGTTACCCTTCATCCTAAGTCCGACAGGCTCCTAGAGCCTTTTATCAGGCCCTAAGTATTTAGAGGGTCTGTTCTGTCACATCAACATAGAGTTTAAGCCGTTGACCTGGCTGTAGATATTTACTGTTCAGTGTGTTCCAGCGCTTAAGGTCGGAAATCGAAACCTTAAAGCGTTGTGCGATGCGGGCTAAAGAGTCGCCTCGCTTAACTTTGTAGTGCAGTTTGCTCTGTGTGCCTGTGGGTTGCAGATCGAGCAGTGACAGTTTGGATGAGGAGGCTTTTTTCACCCAGATGACCAGTTTCTGACCTGGCTTTAGCGGATCTCCCGGTGCCATGCCGTTCCAGGCAGAGAGCTTTCTATGGTTAACATGATGTGCTTTTGCAATCTTCCACAGGCTATCCCCCGACTTGACCCTGTAGTGTTGTTTTTGGCCACTACGGGGTCTGTTCTGGATTGCGGATTTACGCTGCTCGGCGCTGTAGGCATATTGATCGAGACTTTTGCTCGAGACAGGGATCAACAGGTGTTTTCCAGCGCGGATTCTGTTTCCTTTGAGTTTATTGACCTGCCTGAGTAGTTTGCTGGTGGTGTCATGTTTTCTGGCGATCACACTCAGTGAATCACCATTTTTGATCTTGTAACGCTTCCAGGTCAGGCGCTTTTTATTGGGCAGGGCTTCAAGTTTTTCGAGAAATGACTCCACCTTATCAAGGGGAAGAGTCAGTTGGTGTGGGCCATCCGGGTCTGTTGCCCATCGGTTGAATCCGGCATTCAGGAGGTATAGATCCTGAATCGGTAGCTCGGCCATCTCAGCAGCCAGGGCAAGATCGAGCTGAGAGTTGATATCTACAGTGGTGAAATAGGGCTCATCAGGGAAATGTTGCAGTGTGATTCCATGAGTTTGAGCATTTTTGAAAACCTCAGCCAGGGCCAATAAACGAGGTACATAGGCACTGGTTTCGTTAGGTAGCTTGAGTGACCAAAAGTCAGTGGGCTTACCACGTTTCTGATTGCGACGAATAGCTCTACGTACAGTGCCGGCACCAGAGTTATAGGCAGCCAGCGCTAGTTCCCAATCGCCATTGAATTGTTTATTCAAAGCCTGCAGGTAGTCCAGTGCAGCGTGGGTTGATGCCACTATGTCCCGTCGAGCGTCATACCACCAGTTTTGTTTAAGTCCGAACTGTTTCCCGGTAGAGGGAATGAACTGCCACATACCGGCAGCACGACCTGGCGAGTAGGCAAAAGGTTGAAAGGCGCTCTCCACAGCTGGCAATAGTGCAATTTCAGCGGGGATATCACGTTTCTCGATCTCTTGCAGAATGAAATGGAGGTAGGGTTCTGCGCGCTCCTGTATACGCTCGATGTAGTCTGGGTTGCGGCTATACCAATTCAGCTCACGTCCCATTCGAGGGTCATGGGGAACAGCAAGCTTGTAACCATTCAACATCCGACTCCACAGATCCTCAGATTGTTCTGGGTCAGGCAAGGTAGCGATGACGACCTGAAGCTGGTCGGCAACCTGGGGCATCTCCTCTGTTGTGATCTGTGCAACTTCAGCGCTCGGTTGTGTCTGTACGACTTCGGCAACGAGGGGAGAGAGGGGTACACTCTGCAGTGCAGATGGCTTCTCCCCGCTGGGAAGCGTCTGACAAGCGGTGAAAAGACAGGCGAAGAGTAGATTCATTATCAGCAAAGAAAGCTTTGAATACTGCATTGCATTAGTGGAGGTTGTTTTAGGCATACTGTAAATCGGAGGAAAATAGTATCAGAGCCGCGTATCATTTCCATGGCCAGTGTTCCCTGTGTGCGGTAGTTCGCAATACTCTAGTGGATCCAGGCAGCACAGATTACCTGACAGTTGTATCGGTAGCAAAGTCCATACCTTGATATATGAAAGAAAACAAGCTGTTAAAATTGGGATCTTGTCAGCAGAATCACCTGCAGACATGGTTTGAGAGTCACTTGGGCAATGTTTTGGACGAGCAGGAAGCGGTTTGCCTGCAGTCACGGATAGCCACCCTGTTTGGTTACCATGTTGTGCAGGTTGGGAACCCCTACCGAAATCAGCAACTGCTGCGAATGAGTCCTGCACGAAACAGGGTCATCATGGGTGTCGGTGGTACAGGAACTGGATTTGATCTGCAGGCTGATCCCCATTATCTGCCCCTTGCGAGTGACTGTGTGGATGGCATTGTATTGCCCCATACTCTCGATTTCTCAGCCGATCCCCATCAGGTACTACGGGAGGTGGAGCGGGTACTTATCCCGGAGGGTAAGGTTCTACTCAGTGGTTTCAATCCCTGGAGCCAGTGGGGATTGTGGCGCCTTCTGCGTATCCGTTCAGCTACGATTCCGTGGTGTGGGCACTTTTTTAGTTGTAAACGAATCCAGGATTGGTTTTCACTGCTTGGCTTTGAGTTGGAAGAGGTGGTTTATCTCAACTACAGACCTCCATTGACCAGCTATCCGGTCATGCAGAAACTGGCGTTTATGGAGAAGTTGGGTAAAAGATTCTATCCGATATTTGGCGGTGTGTATGTCATACTCGCAGTCAAACGGGAGGTGACCCTAACACCTATTCGCCCCAAGTGGCGGGTCAAAAAACGGGTCATGCCAACTGCTGCAGAACCTACAACGAGAAACAGTATTCGATGACGCAACGGGTAGAAATATTTAGTGATGGTGCCTGTAAGGGTAATCCGGGGCCGGGAGGCTGGGGTGTGGTGTTGCGCTTTGGGCGACATGAAAAACATCTGTTTGGCGGTGAACATGAAACCACCAACAACCGGATGGAGCTGATGGCGGTTATACGCGGTCTGCAGAGTCTAAAAAGAGAGAGCCAGGTAAAAGTGACTACCGACTCTCAATATGTGAAGAACGGCATTACCCAGTGGATTCACAACTGGAAGCGTAATGGGTGGAAGACGGCTGCGAAGAAACCGGTTAAGAATGCCGATCTTTGGCAGGTCCTTGATGCTGAGGTAGTCAATCACCAAGTAGAGTGGGCATGGGTAAAGGGTCACTCTGGCCATGCTGAGAATGAACTTGCTGATGAGTTGGCCAATAGAGGTATTGAGGGTTTGAGTAGCTGATGCGACAGATAATACTCGATACTGAAACCACCGGCCTTGAACCTAAGCAGGGCCACAAGATCATTGAAATAGGCTGTGTAGAGATGGTGGATCGCAGATTGACGGGTAATAATTTTCATCAATACCTACAACCAGAGCGGGATATCGATGCAGCGGCGATTGAAGTACATGGTATTACCAATGAGTTTCTGGTGGATAAACCGAAATTCAGGGATGTGGCGAGCGACTTCATTGACTATGTGAGTGGCGCCGAATTGATTATCCACAACGCACCATTTGACGTCGGGTTTCTCGATCACGAGCTACTTCTGATCAAAAATCCAGCACGGGTGGACACCCTCTGTGCGGTAACCAACACCCTTGTTATGGCAAAAAAGATGCATCCGGGTCAGAGAAACAGCCTCGACGCACTCTGTAAACGCTATGACATCGACAATTCCCACCGGGAGCTGCATGGGGCACTTCTGGATGCTGAGATACTGGCAGATGTCTATCTCTTGATGACAGGAGGACAGGCTGCACTGGTTCTCGATAGCTCATCGGTGGACGAGAGCGGTGAACTTTCCGTCGATGGTATACGACGCCTCCCTGCAAACCGACCACATTTGAAGGTGGTCAGTGCAGGTAAACTGGAACTGAAAGCCCATAATCTGCAATTAGAGAGTATGGGTGAGGGGTGTGTCTGGTTAAAAAACTAAATGCGTGACTGGCTTGATTTTGCGCTATCAGCTTGCACAATGTCGTAAAGCCTTGGGATGTTCAGCAACTGGACATGCTTTCTCTCTACGTGGAGCAGATTTTCATCTTGGAAGCGGGTGAAGAGGCGGCTGACGGTCTCGACAGCGAGCCCCAGGTAGTTGCCGATTTCATGGCGGGACATACTAAGAAAAAAATCGCTTGCAGAGAAACCACGCTGTTTGAATCGTTCAGAAAAGCTGAGCAGAAAGGTAGCCAGGCGCTCTTCGGCACTCTTTTTACCCAACAAGGTCAACATCTCTGTCTCCTGACCAATTTCACGGCTGAGCAGACGGTACATTTGATGCTGTAGGCTAGGCATGATGCAACTTAGAGATTCCAGCTGAGAGAAAGGGATCTCGCATACCGCTGTCGTCTCCAGGGCGATTGCGGAACAGGTATGATTATCATCCTGAATGGCATCAAGACCGATTAACTCTCCCGGCAAGTGAAATCCCAGAACCTGTTCACCACCATCCTCATTCGGTGAGTAGGTTTTGACGGAGCCACTAGTGATAACGCGAAGACTATGGAACTTGTCTCCACCGCGATAGAGATGGTCTCCCCGATGGTAGGGGCGGCCCCGTTTTATAATGCCATCAAGGCGCTCCACATCATCCGGAGTCAACCCCATGGGTAGACACAGTGTCGCGAGACTGCAGTTTTTGCAGGCAACCTTGATGTTTTCGAATGAGATAACTTTTCTGCTAGTCAAAAATCCACTCCAGCATGACGAGGGCTTTGTTGCCAGGGGCTAGCTCATCCGTCTAATCTTCCAGACTTTCTTGATGCGGATCAAGTCATTTTAGGCTTTTTATTACCCGAGATCATTGTGCACTAAAAAAGCCGGCCAAAAGGCCGGCTTTTTTAGTGCTACTAGGCTGACTTGCTTATTCAGGTGCAGGAGGCGCAGCTGGTGCAGCAGGCGCACCTGGATAACCATAAGGAGCTCCGTAAGGGGCACCATAAGGGGCACCATAACCATATGGAGCGCCATAGCCACCACCGTAAGGACCACCATAGCCGTAACCATCGTAGCCACGGTAGTAGTTGTTACCGCGTCCATAACCGGAACCACGGGCGTTACCACTCATGCCAAAGCTGAAATCACCGGAGCCATCGCCCCAGCCATCGCCCCAGCCGTCGTTGTTCCATCCACGGTTACCACCACCTGGCCACCACCACGCAGATGCGCTAGTGGACACGGCTACGAGAGCGGCGACACTCAGAACTTTAGCAAATTTAGTCATGCTTTCTTCCTCTCTAGATAGATTTTTCAAACTACATATTTCTTTGAAAACAAGCGGTTGGTCGTTGCTATATTCGAAATAGGTCGAGACTTTGCTCGAGTGTCCGTCTTCTATTTGGCACAGCCTTTCCGAGTATCGGCCAACTTGTCTCTGTAGTTGTTTTTTGCGTTATACGCTTGTCGATTATAGACCCTAAGTAGGCATAATCAACTGTTCTTTGAATGCAGATGTTCATCATAAGTTGAGCTTAAAGGGATGCTATATGATTGAGGCGAGCGGGCTGATCTGTTACTGTTTCACCCCGTCCGATCCCCCATACTCCTGCACTTTAAAACAAGAAGTTTCATGACAAAATTTATATTTATTACGGGCGGTGTTGTCTCATCCCTTGGTAAAGGAATTGCCTCTGCTTCCCTAGCCGCGCTGCTCGAAGCCCGAGGCCTTGATGTTACGATGATCAAGCTCGATCCCTATATCAACGTCGATCCGGGCACCATGAGTCCGTTTCAGCACGGTGAGGTCTTCGTTACCGAAGATGGTGCCGAGACTGACCTCGACTTGGGACACTATGAGCGCTTTATACGCAGTACCATGGGCCGCAATAACAATTTCACTACCGGCCAGATATATGACAGTGTCATCCGCAAGGAGCGCAGAGGCGAATATTTGGGTGGTACGGTGCAGGTCATTCCTCACATTACCAACCAGATTAAAGAGAGCGTGTTATTGGGTGCAGGCGATAAGGATATCTGTCTGGTTGAGATTGGCGGCACAGTGGGTGACATTGAGTCACTGCCGTTTCTCGAAGCGATTCGTCAAATGGGTGTAGAGATGGGACCGCAACGTGTGATGTTCATGCATCTCACACTGGTACCCTATATTAAAGCCTCCGGTGAGATTAAGACAAAGCCCACCCAACACTCCGTGAAAGAGTTACGTTCCATCGGTATTCAGCCCGATATCCTTGTGTGTCGTTCTGAGCAACCGCTACCTGAAGCAGAACGTAAGAAGATTGCACTATTCACCAATGTTCCAGAAAAAGCAGTCATATCGGCTGTTGATGCCGACTCGATCTATCGCATACCGGTACTGCTGCATGCCCAGGAGATGGACGAATTGGTCAATCAGCGATTCAATTTGGATCTGCCGCCTGCTGATCTCTCTGAATGGGAGACCTTTGTGGAAGGGCTGGATAGCCTGGAACAGGAGGTCAAGATTGCCATGGTGGGCAAATATGTGCATCTCACTGAGGCCTACAAGTCGCTCTCAGAGGCATTGATGCATGCCGGTGTTCATACCGGTAATCGGGTGGTGATACATTACGTCGATTCAGAGCAGATAGAGCGGAGTGGACTCGATAGTCTGGCCGGCATGGATGCCATTTTGGTGCCGGGTGGATTTGGAAATCGGGGTGTTGAAGGCAAGATCGCGGCTGTTCGATATGCCCGTGAGAACAGTATCCCCTATCTGGGTATTTGTCTTGGAATGCAGGTGGCAGTTATTGAGTTTGCCCGTCATGTTGCTGGACTGGAAGGCGCGCATAGCACTGAGTTTGATCGCTCGACACCAAACCCGGTCATCGGCCTGATCACTGAGTGGCTCAACGCGGATGGCAAGCTGGAGAAGCGGTCTGTAGATTCCGATATGGGAGGGACAATGCGACTCGGTGGTCAGGAATGTCGCCTGGAACCTGGCAGCCGGACCCATGAGTTATATAGCAAGGATGTCATCATAGAACGGCACCGTCACCGCTATGAGTTTAACAACAGCTATCTGGATAATATCGTCACTGCTGGCATGAAGGTATCAGGTCGCTCAGTGGATGGACGCTTGGTGGAGATCGTCGAGATCCCTGATCATCCTTGGTTTGTGGCTTGTCAGTTTCATCCTGAATTCACCTCGACACCCCGTTATGGTCACCCGCTGTTTTCAGGATTTATTGAGGCGGCAAGAAAACACCGGGATGCCAGTGTATGAAACTTTGCAATTTCGAGGTTGGACTCGACAGCCAGCTATTCCTTATCGCAGGACCCTGTGTCATCGAGAGTAAGCAGCTAGCCCTGGATAGTGCAGGTGAATTAAAGATGCTGACCCAATCGCTTGGCATCCCGTTTATCTATAAATCATCCTTCGATAAGGCCAATCGTTCTTCCGGTGATAGCTTTCGTGGTCCGGGCCTTGAGCAGGGTTTAAAGATACTGCAACAAGTCAAATTAGAGATTGGTGTGCCGGTTTTGACCGATGTGCACGAAGATACACCACTGAATGAGGTTGCATCGGTGGTGGATGTTCTGCAAACCCCCGCGTTTCTCTGTCGACAGACAAACTTCATTCAGCGTGTTGCCAGTCAGGGTCTTCCTGTGAATATCAAGAAGGGGCAGTTTCTCGCGCCGTGGGATATGTTGCATGTGGTCAACAAGGCAATGGCGCTGGGTAATGAGCAGATTATGGTCTGTGAGCGAGGCGTCTCATTTGGTTACAATAATTTGGTGTCAGATATGCGCTCCCTGGCGGTGATGCGAAATACTGGCTGCCCAGTGGTTTATGACGCGACTCATTCGGTGCAATTACCGGGTGGACAAGGCACAAGTTCAGGGGGACAGCGGGAATTTGTTCCGGTACTAGCCAGGGCAGCAGTGGCAGCGGGTGTTTCAGGCCTCTTCATGGAGACGCATCCACAACCGGAAAAGGCACTCAGTGATGGTCCCAATGCGTGGCCCTTACCCAGGATGCGCGAGTTGCTTGAGATACTGATGGAAATTGATCATCTGGTGAAAGAGAAAAGCTTTGCCGAGCTGGTCCAATAAGCCTGTTATGACCTCTTTATCAAGCATGACCTTGGCTACTACACTCAATAGTATTTAAAAGATTACAGAACACGGAGACAAAATGTCTGAAATTGTTGATGTTCGTGGACGAGAGATTCTCGATTCACGGGGAAACCCAACCATCGAAGCCGATGTAATTACGGCTGATGGTGCCATCGGTCGCGCTATGGTTCCTTCCGGTGCCTCGACGGGTTCTCGGGAAGCCCTGGAACTGCGTGATGGAGACAAAAGTCGCTATTTGGGCAAAGGAGTGTTGCAAGCTGTATCCCATATCAATGGTCCGATCAGAGAGGCATTGATGGGGATGGAGGTGACTGATCAGGGAGGCGTTGATCAGTGTATGCTCGATCTTGATGGTACCGAGAATAAGTCCAAACTGGGTGCGAATGCACTACTCGGTGTTTCTCTTGCGACTGCCCATAGTGCTGCACAAGAAAGGGCACTGCCACTCTACCGCTCCCTCTCTGCCGGCCCATACCGGCTTCCTGTACCGATGATGAATATCATCAATGGCGGCGCGCATGCAGATAATAGCGTTGATCTTCAAGAGTTCATGATCCTGCCGGTTGGGGCGGGTTCAATGCGTGAGGCAGTACGATATGGCGCTGAAGTTTTTCATGCCCTGCAGAGTGTGCTGAAGGGTCGTGGGATGGCTACTGCAGTTGGAGATGAAGGGGGGGTTGCACCCAATCTGCCCTCCAATGAAGCCGCTATTGAGGTTATCTTGGAAGCGATAGGTAAGGCCGGGTTTACTGCAGGCCGAGACATCTATCTTGGATTGGATGTAGCCAGTTCCGAGTTCTACAAGGAGGGTGTCTATGATCTCGCATCCGAAGGACGTAGGTTCTCAGCAGCAGAGTTTGCCGATTATCTCGCTGCATGGGTAGACCAATATCCAATTATTACCATAGAAGATGGTATGGATGAGAGTGATTGGGAGGGCTGGAAGTTGCTGACTGAAAAGCTGAGTCAGCGCGTGCAGTTGGTGGGTGATGATCTGTTCGTCACCAACACCAAAATCCTGCAGCGGGGAATTGACGAAAAGGTTGGTAACTCCATCCTCATCAAGGTCAACCAGATAGGCACACTAAGCGAGACCTTGGCCGCTATTGAGATGGCCTGTGCAGCGGGCTACAGTGCTGTGATCTCTCACCGTTCCGGCGAGACTGAGGATACAACCATTGCCGATCTGGTCGTGGCGACAGGTACAGGTCAAATCAAGACGGGCTCACTCTCACGCTCTGATCGGGTGGCTAAATACAATCAACTGATGCGTATCGAGGATCAACTTGGCGAGGATGCAGTTTATGCGGGTAAGGATGCATTTCCAGTGGCTATCGACTGATCACCTCCTGTGCGATTCATTATCGCCATATTGATTGGGTTGCTGCTGTTCCTGCAGTACCGGTTATGGGTGGGTGAGGGCAGTCTGGCTGAGGTTAATAATCTCAAGCACGAGATCAGTCAGCTGCAGCAGGAGATGGTTAGACTGCGTGAGCGAAATCGTGCCTTACAGGCAGAAGTTGAAGATCTGCGAACGGGTCAAACTGCCATTGAAGAGCGGGCGCGAAGTGAACTGGGGATGGTCAAAGAGGGAGAGATCTTCTATCAGGTCATCGCCCCTGCTGATGGAGACGTCGATGAGCGTTAACTGCTGGGCAGTCATCCCTGCGGCTGGTGTGGGGCAGCGCATGGGCAGTGAAATACCCAAGCAGTATCTGCAATTATCCGGACGCAGGGTCATTGACCACACCTTGGCACGTCTCCTAAGTCACCCAAAAATTGAGGGTGTCTATGTTGCACTCTCGCCACAGGACAAACATTGGCAGGCATGTGATTATGCCGATGATCCAAGGGTATTCAGGGTGAATGGCGGTGAACAGCGTTGTCACTCGGTACTCAATGCATTACACCAGTTGCAGCAGCGCAAAGCAGCACAGGAGGAGTGGGTCCTGGTCCACGATGCGGCACGACCCTGCCTCTCTCATGCAGACCTTGATAACCTGATCATGACACTCATAAAACATCCGATTGGTGGCCTGCTAGGAACGCCTGTGCGTGATACCTTGAAATCCGTTAATGCTGATGCCGAGGTTGAGGCCACTGTTTCACGTGAGAGACTATGGCATGCATTAACCCCACAGATGTTTCGTCTCGGAATGTTGACTAAAGCCCTTGAAGATTCAATCAGCAAAGCTACATGGGTGACTGATGATGCAAGTGCCATGGAGTTGGCAGGCTATCGTCCAATGATGGTCGAGGGCGAGGCGGGAAATGTGAAGATTACCCGCCCGGAAGATTTACAGCTGGCGTCTGACTATCTCAGTCGTTCTGATTCCAACCAATATTAAAGCGCTAGTGTAGTGTCCTGAATAAAATATTCATTTATAATTCCCAGTGTTCCGGTTTATGGCAAAGGAAGGAAAAAATGAATTCAGCAGTTG
>JAHXHU010000366.1 GCA_025656375.1 Candidatus Thiodiazotropha sp. (ex Ustalcina ferruginea)
GCGCAAGGCACGGCGGGTCTACAGTCTCGCCTCACGGCTGCCGGGGACTAACCGCCTCGGCTTTCAGCCTTCCATGGCGCTCAGCGGATGTCACGCAGAAAGCTCAGTGAGAAACTCTACTGCCTGGATGATGACGTAGAGAGTAATGCCATTGAGGTCCACATCCACCATCTGCGAAAGAAACTGGGAGATCATCCGATACGTACTGTTCGGGGGGTAGGTTACGTTATTGAAAAGCCCGCCAGCATCTCTCTAAGGCGATAATTCAAATAGCTGGACTTAAGGTTCAGATCAGGATGTGGCTGACCAAGTCCGGTTAGCCAAGCCAAAAAATAATAGCTTAATAGTGCCATTCATAGTAAGTGCGCAAGCTAGTCATCGCTGGATGACGCTATTTATTTTTGGTCGGTTTTTGATCTTGATCGATGGGGGGTAGCGCTTGATCAGAACGGATAAAAAAATCAGGGTTTATGAGAAATAATTGTATATCATATAATTTCGCACCCTTTTCATTGCGCACCCCGGCGCACTTTGCATTGTATGAATTATGTCGCTAGGCGGACATGCATGATCACCTTGAAGGAGTCGTAGATGATTGTCCGTTCCATTCGTGTGCGACTGCTACTGATGCTGTTGTTATCGATGCTGTTACTGTGGATTGCTATTCTCTCCTTCACTTGGTGGCGAACCAGTAGCGAAATCAATCGTGTCTTTGATGCTGAATTGGCATTGGTCGCTCAGTTGCTGGCGGTAGCGACTGAACACGAGTCGGAAGAGTTTGATCTGGATGAGTATCAGGCAGATTTAAGTGAATCTGGTTATACATTCCCACTGCTTTTTCAAGTGTGGTCCCATGAAAACCGATTAATGATTCGCGGACCGGAAGCGCCGGAGACACCCTTAACGAGTTTAATCAGTGATGGCTATTCAGATAGTAAATTTAAGGGTGATGGGTGGCGAGTCTATACGCTGAATCTGGCCCATCATGACTATCGTGTTCAGGTTGCCCGCACTCATGCTGCTAGCCAGCAACTGGTTCGTACATTCGTCATGGACGTAATCAAACCGTTGTTACTGGTTCTGCCGCTATCGGGAATCCTCTGGTTGATCGTGCACAGTGGTTTAAAGCCACTCAGGGAGGTGACTCGTTTGATTGGTGAGCGGGACTACGATCACCTCAATCCGGTCCAGGCTGACCATGTCCCTGAAGAGATATCGGGCTTAGTGGATGAATTGAATGCCCTATTGTTGAGATTGAGGCGGTCGATCGATCGGAATGGTCGATTCACAGCGGATGTGGCGCATGAGTTACGGACACCGATTGCAGGCATGCTGGTCCAGCTCCAATCGAGCGCTACAGGGCGCACGGATGAAGAGCGGGAACGGGGTATTCAGCAGGTTAAAAAAGGCTTGGATCACCTCAATCATGTCATTAACCAGTTGTTAATCCTGGCGTCTATCGAGCCACAAAAGATACGGCATAATTTTAACCCCCTGGATCTTGAAGAGATAGCGCAAGAGGTACTGGCGGATATCTCCCCAAGGGCATTGAGTAAGCAGATCGAGATGGAATTGGAATGCAGTGGCAGGGTCAGCATTGATGGCAACAGAGAGTTGATTGGCATTATGCTCAATAATCTGGTCAGCAACGCCATAAAATTCACGCCCAATAAGGGGGCGATTGCTCTACGAATTGCACATACAGAGGGTGGTGCAAGTCTTTCAATCGTGGATGCCGGACCCGGTATCCCGGATGACAAAAAGAAATGGGTCTTTGAGCGCCTCAACCGTCTACCTGGGGAGACAGAGGGGGGGCCGGGTTGGGATTGTCCAGGAAATCTGTGAACTCCATCAAGGAAGTATCGTTTTGAACGATCCAGAGGAGGGAGCTGGGCTTGTTGTGAACCTGTTCATACCAGGTTTAAGAAAACCTTAATGATCGCCTGCTAGGTTAACAGATAGCCACTGGTCTGCGCTGCTAAAAGGTCAGGATATCTTAGCTTGTGTTGTCTAGTACTTAGCTTCTAAAAATAGCGACTCCTGGGGAGGATCTAAATGAGAATAAAGAGAATAACTGTGTATCGCAGCTTTAGTCAGTTGCTATGCCTTATTTTAATTGTGGGATTTTCAGGCAATCTTTTCGCTGATAAACGCTCCTCAGGCTTCGATATCGATAGGGCCAAATGGGAGGCCAGAAAAGATCGGCTTGAAGTGAAAGGAGACGGCGGCAAGGATCAGGAAATTATTGTGATGAATGCCGCAACAGGGGAAGTGCTCGGTACAGTTTCATCAGATGATGATGATTGGCGGTTCAGGCTGAAGATCAGTGATGATGCTCAGGTTCCTTGCCGGGTGAGCGCAGTCCGTTCTTCGGACGGACAGGCGGACGATAAGTCAGTTAGCCGTGCCCCGAGCAACTGTGATGATGGATCAGGCGGTACCCCGAATGAGCCACCTACAGCGAATGCCAATGGCCCCTATAGCGCCACTAACGGTTCTGCAATCGATTTCAGTAGTGCGGGTTCCAGTGATTCGGATGGCACTATTGCCACCTATAACTGGGACTTCGGCGACGGCAACAATAGCAGCAGCGCCAATCCCAGCCACACTTATGCTGGCCCAGACAGCTATACGGTGACCTTGACGGTTACAGATGATGATGGCGATAGTGATAGTGATAGCGACACCACAACCGCCACCGTCGAAGATGGTCAAACAGGAAATGAGTCACCTACAGCGAATGCCAATGGCCCATACAACGGTATGGTCGATGAGGCTGTGAATTTCAGCAGTGCGGGTTCGAGTGATCCTGAAAACAGCACGCTTACCTATCAATGGGATTTTGGTGATGGCAATAGCAGTACTGAAGCCAACCCGATGCATACCTACACTGCGGCTGACAGTTACACAGTAAACCTGACCGTGACGGATGCCGATGGTGCCTCGGACAGTGATTCAACCACTGCTTTGATTCTGGACGATCAGCCTCCGCCACCTGTAACGGGTGTGTCAATCAACTCGACCAGCCAGAATGGCGTACCGACGGGTACACCGGTACCTGAGCAGCCTCTGATCAATGGCAATGGCTATAGGGTGTTTGCAATAAATGATCTGGGCATGCACTGTGGTGATTTCGATACCCGTATTTCGAGTATCCTGCCACCCTTCAATGTGTTGCATGCGACAGTCATCGAGCGTGGCCAGGAGCCAAACATCCTGGGTCGTCCAGATGGTGTCGAAGTCTACTATTCGGCCGCATCCAATCCGAGTGATCCGATTTTGACGGGTGTCAACTCTGCAGGTTCAGGTCCGGTCTATTCCAGTAGAAACCCGGTTACGGGAGAAGTATTCAAGACCAACTTCTGGGATGTGGCACGTGATGCTTATGCACCCTTCTATCCTGCTGAACCATTCTTTGCGGGTGGTGTACTGTCCCTTTTCTATCCAGACGGTCCTGTGGAAGGTATTCTCGACCTGGGTCTACCGATGCCTAATGTCGAGCTCTTCTATCTGACAAGTCCCGGGACATTGGAGGCTGACCAACAGTCTATGCCTGGTCGTCATGGTCCATACGTCGCGAACAATGAAGAGATGTTTGAGGCTTATGTTGTAGACCAACCCTTCTTTATGAATCTGGCATTCCGGTTTGGTTATGTCAAAGAGGGTGTGAATTGGTTTGAGGCCCCCGGCGTGCCTCTGACAGCATTTGATGATGACGGCAGAGAGAATCCATGGCCGCTCTACCGTATCCAGGCAAAGGTAGGCGGTAATGTGGTTGCCTCTGTGGATACGGTTGTGCCGATCTCTGGTGAAGCCAACTGTGGTGCTTGTCATGGTGCCATAGAGGATGGTGGCAATGGTGCTGCAACCTCAAAGCTTTCTGCGGTTGCTACCGCTTTTGATGATGATCCACAATATGGCGTGGTACCTTTGGAGGTCAGTAAAGAGTATGCAGCGGACCTCAATTTAGTACGCCTGCATGATATCGAGCATGGTACGGACCTTGAGAACCAGACCCCTGTGGTCTGTCAACAATGTCACTATACACCAGCGCTTGATCTTGCTCAGCTCGGACCACTGGATGGTGATGTAGGTACTACCGCTAATGGCTGTAGACAGGCCAGTGTCAAGAGTATGTCCAACGTTATGCACAGCCACCATGGCAGCGTAACGGATGGGGCAGGTAATAGACTTTTCCCTGAAATGCCAGCAGCGATCAAGGATGAGTTTGGCATCGTCGCGAATCATGACGAGCGTCGACAAGTCTTGGAAGAGACCTGTTATCAGTGTCATCCAGGGCGTCGAACCGACTGTCTGCGTGGCGCTATGTCCAACGGTGGCATGCTCTGTCAGGATTGTCATGGAAACATGGATCAGGTCGGTGACGACTTCACACGTGGCGTATCGCCTGCAACGCCTGGTGCATTTGAGCTGGGTGGTGATTTCTACACCAATGCGGATCAGCCACGCGTACCATGGGCCAATGAGCCGGGTTGTGGTTCCTGTCATACCGGTGATGCCATGAGTAACCTGGTTGGTACAGCTGGGACCGTTGTAAATCCTGCCGATACGGATGGCAATGAGGATAATATTCGTCTCTTCCAGGCCTATCGTTCGGGTGATGCCAAGGCTACGCCAATCGTACCGACCAATAAACGCTTTGCAGAGAATGTCGTTGAAGCCGACAATCCTGCGGTATCAGGTTTGGGCGATCCCCGCATCGGTAATCCCATGTTGTATCGTGTGAGCACCGGGCATGAAGGTGTCTTCTGTGAAGCCTGCCATGGTTCAACCCACGGTATATGGCCAAATAAGAATGAGTTGGCGAATGACAACGTGGCTGCAAATCAGTTGCAGGGCCACAAAGGCACCATCGTTGAGTGTAGTACCTGCCATGAAGGTGATTTGGGTAACACCCTGGATGGACCGCATGGTATGCATCCCGTCGGTGACACAAGTTTCGCCGATGGTGGTCATGAAGATCTGGCAGAAGATAATTCCGACCAGTGTAAGGCATGCCACGGCCCGGACGGACTGGGTACCGTACTCTCTAGAATGGCGACAGACCGCGTACTTGAGTGTAAAGACGAAACCAGCTTCTGTCCTGATGGTAACAATGCCGATTTCCCGAAAGGATATACGGTTGGCTGTGTTGAGTGCCACGAGAATAAAATAGACTAATTGGTTAGCTTACCCTTACCCGCGTGTCTCCCCACACGCGGGTTTTTTTTGTCTGCAGAATATGACAGCTAAACAGATTGAAGCCCCGAATAGAATCAATTAACTAAGACAGGTTGATGTATGCCTACCTACAGCTACGTTATCAAAACTTACTGTAGGAGTGCTATAGTGGCTTGAATGCCTTGCTATAGGTAGGCAGACATCGGCTGAATAGGGTCTATTAATGTGCCGGGTTAATAGAGTCAATGTGGTTGTAAATAAATCCTTACTTCCAATATTCTGCATAAATTCAGGGAACACAATTTCAGAGTCTATGGCAAGGTGCAGAGTACTGATTAAAAATAGCAATCCAATTATGCTGAAAATGAGAGTATATCGTTTAGATTTTTCAACCTGTCGTAAGCAAGGCATGTCAGCTACGGAAGCGTTGTCATTACTTTTTCAGGGTAGGAATCCGGATTTTATGGAAGCCGATGAATCATAATGTGACCGATCATGGCAAAATGAGCTGAATAGTTACTAAGAAAATTCATAAGATTTATTGAGCTTGGTCAAACACCACCACTGTGGATAGTCTCGTAATAGAGTTTTTCCAGTTGGTTTTTATGCAGGGTTTCTTCATTGGCGAGAAACAGAAATAACTCCTTGATCGGTCCCTCTTCAGTGCTTTCTGCCAATGAGCGGTATTGTTCCATAGCGGCATGCTCACGTCCCAAGGCAAATTGCAGGACTGCCTGGTCATCTGGTTTTTCTCCCAAATCGGGAAGGTGTATGGCGTCGGAAAACCGCTGGTCGCTGGCGGGTGTGTCAACCATTGCCTGAATAAGCTGTTCAATATCGGGTCGGGATTTGAGTTTGCTGAACAGATCAAAATGATGCTGTTCCTCCTCAGCCAACTCCTCCACCAGATAACGGATCTGTTTACTGACCTTGGGAATCAAGTTAGTATAGAAATCACGTGCGGTGCGCTCGAATTCAACCGCAACCTCAAGGATCTCAGCGAGGCTTTTTTTCGATTGCAGTCTTTCATAATCGCTGCTGTGACCTTCTGTCATGCAATCCTCCGATAAACAATTTTGAATTGAAGTATGTGCTTTGCGCACAACTTATTTAAATATAATGTGAGCGTAGCGAACACCAGAATTCAAAATTATTTTTGTCTTCCAACCAGCCATCGCTCAATGCTGCCTGCAACCCTGTGGCCGTCTGCAACAGCGTGCACAACATCCGGACCTTTGACACAGTCTCCTGCGGCCCAGAACCATTCGACTGAGGTATGACCATTATCATCCACCTGAATACGACCCCGGTTCCATTCCAAATCTTCAGTCAATTGTTCCCCGAGTATGCTGACATCAGACATTTGGCCGATGGCCTCAATGATCATGTCACCCTCATGAATCAATTCGTCACTCTCATCATAGGCAGGAGCGAATCTTCCCTGTTCGTCAAAAATGGAGCGAACCTTCCATGTTCGTAAACCCTTGAGCTTACCTTTCTCGATAATACACTCCTGTGGGCCACGGGCATCGAAGATTTCAATACCTTCCTCACTGCACTCTTTGATCTCCACCGGGTCGGCCAGAAAATGGGCTCTATCTTCGAGTGCGGTGACGGTGACTTTTACCCCACCAAATTTCTGTTTCTGCAGGCGGGCCAGACTGCGGGCGATATCCATAGCTACGTTGCCACCACCAATCACTACAGCCTGCTTAGGTAGTTTGAACTTGTCACCATCTGTAATATTGCGCAGTAGATCGACGGCCTTACAGACCTGTTTGTGTTCAGCACCGGGAATCCGGGTGGAACGTCCCAGATGGAGGCCGATAGCGAGTACTACGGCATCATAATCGGTATGTAGCTGATCCATGCTGATATCGCTACCAACCCGGGTATTGGTCTCGATCTTCACACCGAGTGAGGTGATCACATCAATATCCCGATCGAGCATCTCATAAGGCAGACGGTATTCCGGGATACCGTAGCGCGGCATCCCCCCTGGATGGCTCCTGGCTTCGAAGACAGTGACCTCGTGACCTTTGCGGACCAGATGCGTAAGCAGCTGTCAGCCCTGCAGGACCAGCACCGATAACAGCGATTCGATGGCCACTTAAATAACTCACCTTGCCCTCTGCCGCAATCTCTTTGACACGCTGATGATCCACTGAATCCATTGCATAACGTTTCAGCCAACGGATAGAGACCGGGTGCCCGCGTCTGCCGATGGAGCAGGCATCTTCACAGCGATGGGTGCAGACTCGACCGCAGACATGGGAAAAAGGGTTGCTTTTGTAGATCCAGCGTACTGCCTCCTCAGGCTTACCCTGCCAGATAGCGCGGATGTATTCAGGTGCATCCATATGAGTAGGGCAGGCATCGTGGCACATACCGCATTGCACGCAGCGGGAAGCTTCGATCAATGCTTGTTGGTCTGTATACCCGTTGACAATCTCATCGAAGTTATCGATGCGGACTGCTGGCTCTATCTCGGCCATTGGTTGGCGTTCTAAATCGAGCAGATCCGAGTCAGCGCTCTTTTGCCACCCCTGGCCGTAGAATTCACCCTGGATGCCGGTTTCATTGGGCAGGATAAAATAACTGTCGATCTCCTCCTGAGTACAGATATGGACATACTCACGTGACAGGGAGATGGCGCTGGTTGGGCAGATATCAACGCACAGGGCGCACCAGCAGCAGCGCCCATAATCAATGGCTGGGCGTAGGTTACGAATGCCGTTAACCGGATCTTCAGGCAGATGAGGAACCTTGACCATCGTGATGGCGGCATTGTCACAGACTTTTTGGCAGGAACTGCAACCAATACACTTTTCATGGTCGTTGAGATGAAAACCGCGATAGTTGGCAGCGGCTGGCCTGGGCTCCAGAGGGACGGTGACAGGTTTGCGGGCTAAGAATTGTAGTGCTTTCAACGGGCTGAGAATCGAACCGGAATCACTGTGCTCGACAGGATAATTTTGAATTTTGAAATGGTTTTGCCATCAGTTAGTTCTCTTGGCTTGTTTTGACAATTGAAGTCAACATTTTTGATAATTCAATACAGTCATTCATCAGTGTCATTTCGGCTTCTCTACCATCTTTTAGATAACCTGTTGTTATCAGTAAACGTATCCAATAGTGAGTTTCTCTTGTTTCTTTGGAAGCGATGGCCATTTTAGCGATAAAATCCTTTCTGCTTTGGCCGGCCATCGCTTCTTCAATATACTGGTACCTGAACGCAACAACTGTTTAGAAAGCACAAATTCTCTATGATTCTGTTGTAAATATTTTGCGGCTTTCACAATTCGAACAGCAAACAAAAAGCTCTTCTCTTTAACGACATTCCCTGTCGTATCCACTGTTTATCTCCTTCTAAATTCAATATTCAAAATTCACAATTACCTATCCACTTCCGGCGGACAGGCATCCAGGGAAAACATCGTCTGTGCGATATCCTCAATACGTGATCCCACGGAGAGTTTTTCCAGTACCTGAACCGCATGCATGGAGGATGGTCCACGTACATGTACTCGGTAGGGTTTGAGTCCTCCGTCTGAAACGACGTAGTAGCAAAGTTCGCCCTTGGAGGATTCAACCCGGGTGTAGGTCTCTCCGGCCGGGACACTCCAGGCCAGCGGATTGGGGATTGGCGCACGAATTGGGCCATGGATATCAGGCAGTGCATCGACAACCTGCCGTAGAATGCGAATACTCTCCATCAGTTCATGGCGTCGAACCAGTGTGCGTGCCCAGGCGTCTCCGCTCTCTTCAGTGGGAATATCGAATTCAAGTTGGTCATAGACTTGGTAAGGATCATCCCGTCGCACATCGAATGCCAACCCTGTAGCCCGTAGATTGGGTCCAGTGACACCCCAAGCCAGGGCCTGTTCCTGGGTCATTACACCGATACCCTTGGCGCGTTTGATAAACACCTGATTCTTAAAAAAGAGGTTGTCGTAATCGGGAAGACGCGACTCGATATAATCGAGTGTCTCTGTGACACGCTGCAGGAAGCCTGTCGGCAGTTCACGGCGTACACCCCCAGGAATGTTATAAATACTGTAAACCCGTCCTCAGGTGAACTCCTCGAACAGGTCAAGCAGTAGATCACGGTCAGTGACGCCCCAATACATGGTGCTGTACATGCCGGTAGTGGCGGCATGTCCACCAAAGGTGAACAAATGAGCGGCGATGCGAGAGAGCTCCAGTTGGAGGACGCGAATCCATTGTGCACGCTTCGGCACCACCAGACCGCAGAGTTGCTCTACCGCCATAGAGTAACAGAGCTCCATGGGTGAGGGATCAGGCACACAGATACGTGGCACCAGGGCGATGTTCTGTATCCACAGTCGCTGTTCCATCAGCTTTTCGAAACCGCGATGCAGGTATCCACCGTCCGACTTGGCCTCGATCACCACATCACCGTGCAGTTTAACCTTCAGTGAATAGTTACCCTCGATACCGGGATGGTTGGGGCCGAAGTTGAGTTCATACTCGTTACTCGGTGGCTGGCGCTGGGCTTCGTGATTCTCGGGTCTCATGCTCGCGTTGCTCGTAAGTGTTGAGTTTTTAGTTATGAGTTTTGAATATCGGTATTCGCTACGCGCACATTTATTTAAAGCAACTGTGCGCAAAGCGTACTCATCAACTCAAAACTAATTCTTTTTCCGACTGAACCTTTGCTCTTCCGGCGGAATCACCACACCCCCACCTTCAGCGATCAGCGCTTGCAGCCAGGGCGGGTTGTACTCCTGCCAGCTAAGATGTTCATTGATGTAGGCTTCGCTGTCGAACTCTTTGCGCATGGGAAGAGGGCCATCCCACTCAGTGAGAATGAATTTGTCCATGTTGGGGCTGCCTTCAAAATGGATACCGTACATCTCATGGATATCGCGCTCAAAAAAGGCTGCCGGTTGATAGAGGTCGTAGACCGACAGATAGACTCCCGGTTCGCGGGCAATGCTTATATGTGCAGATACGAGTGAATGGTTCTCGTAGGACCAGACATGGTAGACCAGTTCAAATTCTTCATCATCGATCCAGTCGACGCAGCTGATGGCAGATAGATGGATATAGCCTGCGCGGCCCTGCAGGAGCTCAAGCAGGGCGGGCAGGGCGTCTGCGGGGACATCCACGCGCACCCGACGGCTGCTCTTGCGGCGTATCTCGATGCCCTCGATCTCTTCCAGCAGATTATCCAGCCAGTGGGCGATCTCCTGACTCATTTGGTAGGCTCCTTTAGATTGTGACCCAAGCGCATATCCAATGCTTCCAGAGGCTTCTGATGCTGTTCCAGCAGGCGGGTATGCTCACCTAATGTGCCTTCACCCATCAGGTTATAGTGTTTGGCTTCTGTGATGATATCGGTGGGGGTCTGCCAATGATCGCCGAACAACTTCTGCTGATTACCAAGGTAATAATCATAGTTGCGAAAATAATCTTCCCAGCTGTTAGCTTCCCCGGAGTGGATTCTGTCCATCAGTTGTTGCAGGCCGGCGATGACCGCTTCGGGCCTTGGCATACAGCCGGCGATATAGAGATCGACCGGCATATATTCATCCAGTTTCTTTGCGGTAGCATAGCTCTGCCAGTACATACCGCCATTGACTGTACAGGAGCAGATCCCGATGACATATTTGGGTGATCCCATCTGTTCATAAGTCAGGATCACACGCTTCAGGGTTTTGATCGATACATAGCCGGTAATCAGCAATATGTCCGCCTGGCGTGGTGAGACCATCGGTTGAATACCCAGCCGTTCCATATCGAAACGGGAGGTCATGGCAGGGGGCAGTTCAATAGCCCCACAGCCGGTGCAGTAGTGCAGAATAAAAAGTGAACGTGAGCGGCAGAAACGCACCAGTTCGTCGAATACCTTCGACAGTGGGTTGCCTCTCTTCGCATTGATCACTGGGATCTGGTTTATTGAACTCATCACTCATTACTCTAATTTTGAATTTTGAATGATGAATTTTGAATTTCGGTGTTCGTTACACTCACGCCTATTTATTAAATGATGTCTTGCGCTAAGCACACTCATCAATTCAACATTCAAAATTAAAGAACAAACGCTACCCCAATCAGTCCCAGCATCACAGGCCATTTCCACATCAGTCTCAGTAGGTCTTCGGTGCGATAGCGGGGAAATAGATAGGCGATGCTGACCGGGATGGCGAGTACCAGGAAACTTTTCAACAGAAAATCGAACCAGGTACTGCCGCCGCCCAGGAACAGACTGACGTAGAGTACCGAGGTTGTATAGAGCTGAAAGCACTGCATGACGAACAGACCACCCAGGTATTTCCCGCTCATCTCTACCATCGGGCCGGTTGCAATCTCCGCTGGCGCAATGTAGATCTCAAAGGGTTGCTTGCCCAGTGAGGCATGCATCGCAATGAGACCGGCAATAGCCAGTAGCGGCATCTCTACTGCCCCCCAGGCTGCAAATCCACCTGCCTGCTGTTGAGCGATGATGTCAACCAGATTGGTTGTTCCTGCTGCATAGGCAACGCCGAATATGACGATTACCAGTGGTATATCGTAAGCAAGCATGGCAGTCAGCGCACGGGCGATACCAATCGAACCATTGGGGTTGGCGCACTGACCGACACCCAGGGCCAAGCCCAGAGAGGGGATCATCATCAGATAGAGCAGGGTAATGATGCCTCCCTTCTCAGCAATACCGTTCATACCAGGCACAGGTAGCAGGGTCTCTGCTGCGATATAGCCACCCATCGCCATGATAATACCGATGTCATGAATCAGGCCGTGGGAAATCTGTGTACGTTTACTATGTAACTTGACGATGTCATACAATGGTTGCAATAAAGGTGGGCCCACTCTGCGTTGTATCTTTGCGGCGATACGACGCATCATCAAGACCATCATCATGCCCACCAGAAAGGCGACCAGTGGCATCAGGGTGAGTTCGAGTATAAGTTCCATCGGTGCCATTAGATCACCACCCATGCAATGACAAAGAGTGCTGTACTCAACAGATAGAATTCCGCATTGGCTCGTCGATAGAGGCCCTGCATGACCAGGGAGAGAAAGTCGACCAGTGATGTAACACTCTTCTCCAGCCAGAGGAAACTACTCCGGTACCAGCCACCAATAAGATGCATCAGACCGGCATAGAAATTGTCACTGTACTGATAACGCACATCGGCGGAGAGGAAGTGACCGCCTGCGTAATTATCCAGTTGATGTACCCGTTTACTGCGACCGGCGGAGTAGAAGATCACCGCACCGATACCGAAGCCGGCAAAAAGCACACCGATCACCCAGATCATATCGAGTGAACCACTGACCGACTCGACGCCACCCAAGGTATAGTCTGTTGCGGGTAGGCCGACTACCTCCTGAACCGAAGCCACCCAGGCCAGAGGGATACCGGGAAACATGCCGGTGATGAAGATGATTGCGGCAAGGATCAACATAGGGACCATCATGCTCCAGGGAGCCTCTTTTACCTGTTCATGTTCGATTCTGAGTTGTCCCAAAAAGATATTGTGGATCAGCTTGTAGACTGAAAGGATAGTGCCCAAGGTGCCGATGACTGCCGCGAGGAAAAGCAATGGCATACCTTCATTGAGCAACGAACGATAGACCAGCCACTTTGAGACAAAACCGTTCATTGGTGGTAGACCGGCCAAACCGATGATGCCGACCAGCAACACCATAAAAGAGAGCGGCATGCGTACCACAAGTCCGCCAAGCTTGTTGAGATCCGAGGTGCCGGTACGATGGATCACAGCCGTGACCGCCATAAACAGCGCTGCCTGATAGGTTGCATGATTGAAGATATGGAGTAACCCGCCAGCCCCCCCCATCGCATCGGCGACTACCACCCCCAGCAGCATATAACCACCCTGGCCGATACCGTGCCATGCCAGAAGATGGCGGGCGTCATTCTGGTTCATGGCCGTGAAGGTGGGGAGTATGATGGTAAATACCGCAATCCAGGCGAGCAGGTCCCGTGCATCGATCAGTGTAAAGGGGATCTTCAGACTATCGATATTGACGATACCGAACAGTTTCACCAGCACCAACAGTATAGCGAACAGTCCCATCCGTGAAGAGATGGCACCAAGAAAGGCACTACCAGGGCCTGGTGTCTCAGCATAAGCCGGGGCCTGCCATAGATGGAAAGGTAGAAGACCCATCTTGACGCCGAAGCCACCTCCGAACATCACCACCAGCATCCATAGTTGGGTGGTACTCATCTGATCGACAGCGGTGAGGATGGCTTCATATTGAAGTGAACCGGCTGCCACGTAGACCAGTGCAATACCACCAAAAACAGCCATCCCTCCGGCCATGGCATAGGTGATATAGCGCATGGCGGCGCGGGTGGCGACACCGCCGGCCATGGCCATCAGCAGAAATCCTGCCCAGCTGACCAGCTCCCAACCAATGAAGAGCGATAGTAGGTCACCGCTGGCCAACAGAATCAACATGGTGAATACGTTCAGGGCCATGGCGCTATGATAAAGCCAGACATTACCACCTTGTTGCTTAAAACTGCGTTCCCACTCACCACATGAAAACCAACTGCTCAGTAGCGCCGATGCCACAGTGATGAGGGCAAAAAACCAGCTTAAGGCATCGAAGCGCCAGGAGAGACTTTGGCCCATGATTTCAAAGCTGATACTGGCGTGGATGGTGGCGTCACTGTAACCCAGTGCTGCCATTTTTATGAGCACAAGCAGCTGCCCACCATAGAGGATGGTGACCATCCAGCCAACGGCGAGGCCTCGACCCAGTATCAGTGCCACCAAAAGAGTCGCACCAGAAAAGAGTAGAAGTTCATCCAAAGATGTCAAAATCACTGGCGCTCTCCTAGAGGCGGCTGTAAGACAGTTTGGATATAAAGATTCACGTCTTGCGCCTGTGTAGCAACCGCCTGCAACTCATCACCAAGGGGTGAGATCATCACTGTAGCAGCGATCACTCCTGCACCAAACAAGGAGGCAGTGGTCAATGATAGACCGCCTAAATCAGGTGAGTTGGAACGAACATTCTCAGGGGGTTCTGTCTGATACATTTTGGCTGCCACCCGAAACAGATAACTGGCTTCAATAACGGTAGCGAGAAGAAATACCAACAAGCCAATCATATAGAGAGGGTTGGTCTGACCTGCCAGTTCCGTAATCAGGGTGAACTTGGCCCAGAAACCGGGGAGTGGTGGCACACCGACGAGTGCAGAGCGAACAATATGAACAGTCCGGCTGCCAGTGGTGAAGTGGTGGCGATACCTCGCAGACGTTCTAAAGAGCCTCCCCAGCGTTCCGCCAGCATGAATAGACCCGATTTGATCAGCATATGGTGAAGAGAGAGCGCCAGAACGGCTAACACACCCCGCTCGTCGGGTAATGCAACGGCGATGAAGATGACACCCAGCTGCCCGATTGAAGAGAAGGCCAACATACGACGCATATCCTTGGCGCGCCAGGCTGCGAATTCGCCGCTGATCACACCGAGAATACCGAGGATCAGGATCACTTGTGTGGCTTCGGGCTGATGGAAGATGAGCAACAGCAGTCGCAGGATAATCAGCATCGCCAACTTTGATACCAGTCCGGCAAGAAATGCTGAGAGCCGGCTTGCAGCAGTCGCATAGACTTCAGGTACCCAGGTGTTGACCGGGAATAGCTCGGCTTTGACACCGATGCCGATGAGTATGGCAAGGAATGCAGTGAGGCCCAGGTCATTGTTGAGTTGATCCGGCGCGAGTTGTGCCAGATGCGCTAAATTGAGGGTGCCTGTCTGGGCATAAATCAATGCTATGCCGAAAAGTGTCAATACCGAACCGATACCACTCAGGATCAGATACCGAATAGTCGCAACATAGGCAGCACTACTCGAAGAGGCGGCTATCAAGCCAAAGGTGGAGACGGCTACCAGTTCATAGAAGACATACAAATTGAAGAGGTCGCCGGAGAGTGCCAGTCCTGTGGAAGAGGCGACAAGCAGCAGCATCAGTGCTTGGCGTTTGGGCGTGTCCTGGTCGAGTTTGAAGGGCCAGAAGATGAGGCCCAACAGTTGGGTGGCAAAGGCAAACAGGAGGGCCATTGCATCCACATAGAGGTTGATGCCTAATGGTGGCGCAAATCCGCCGATGGCAATCGAGAAGGGTTGCCCATTTCCATGCAGCCATAGATTGGCCATTGTCCAGCAACCATAACCAAGAACAACAGGTCCGATCCACACTCCCATTGCCAGGCTACTGCGCATGATGATCGGCAGGAGAAATGCACCCAGTAGCGGCAGTGCAATGGTCAGCACAAGGTGCTCGTTCATGACCTGCCTCCGCGCACTTGAACTGCGTCATCCGTGATGGGTGGTATCGGACGTTCACCCAGCGGTGCTTCCTGACTGACATCTCGAGCAGTGCCTGCTGTGGCTGCGATTTCAGCATCCATCAACTCTGCCACCTCGCTACGATCGAGGGTATGGTAACGTTGACGGATGCGGATCAGGATACTGACTGCCAGTGCCTGAATGCCCACACCGATAACTATGGCTGTGAGTACCATGGCCTGCGGTACTGGATCGACCATTTGCGGCTGTTCACCTAGCGTCGTCAGGATCGGAGCCACTGCATCCCAGCGATAGCCAGCCAATACCAGCATCAGATTGGCACCCGCTTCAGCAATCACCAGCGCAAGCACTATACGAAACAGATGGAGGGAGAGGACTAAACCGGCCAGGCCGATGGAAACCAACCCCAAAGCTGTGCTGTATAGGATCAGTTCAAGGGTGAGACCTAGTGTAGTGTCCTGAATAAAATATTCATTTATAATTCCCAGTGTTCCGGTTTATGGCAAAGGAAGGAAAAAATGAATTCAGCAGTT
>JAHXHU010000180.1 GCA_025656375.1 Candidatus Thiodiazotropha sp. (ex Ustalcina ferruginea)
CTTCACCATTCCAAGTGAAACGCCCTGTGCGGAGCCGCATGCAGGGTGTTGTGGGGGCTGGGGGTTAGAGACCCCCGGCTACCCGATTTGTATTTTGTCACATAGTTGAATAAGAGTGAGGGCATATCACCACCATACTTGATCACACGTGCGATGGCTGCTTGATCAGGGTGTTTGAAGTAAGCACCGCTCGTTGATATCAGATAGCGATCGCAGGCCAACTTATCAAGAAGCTCTCGGCTAATATTCGCTTTGCTACCATGATGGGGTAACTTGAACAGATCGATTGATAGAACATCTTCTTGTTTTTGTGTCAGCAGGCAATCGATGGCATGTTCAAGTAAACCGGGGTGAGCATCACCACTCAGCAATGCACTGTGATCTTGGTATTGTGCCAGCAAGGCGATGCTGCTGCCGTTGGCTTCTGAAGAGTCTTCCTCGAAGACTGAGTCGGCCAAAGCATCAATATCGGGCAAGTTATCGCTACCAAGGCGCTCCAATGGAGAAGGGCGGGTATCTTCTTCTTCCAATTCCGGTTGCATTCGATTGGGATCAAGTCCGGCAGCCTTTACCTCCCTTTCCCACACGGGATTGAGTTTCGCAAGCTTTGCCTGGTTGGGAGAGAGCAGGGTTAGGCGCATGCCATCTTCTAGATCACGGTATTCTGCACGACCATTTTCTTCAGTTTTCGCCGCTTGTCCTTTGAATGCCAGATTCCAGGGGTAATCAGGTTTAACCAGCAAATCCGTTAAGCGCTCTCCTTGTACCGGCCCCAAAGACTCCAAAGGAGATTCCGGTAAATGACGCCAGCCATTGAACCAGATATCCTTGAATCTGACCCCCGGCAAATCGCTTTCCAGCAATTTAAGTACGCCTGAGATATGATCTGCGTCGATATGAGTAACGACCAGTAGCTCAAATTCCCGCTGTGCCTCCGGTATAGCTTCGAAGCGTTTTTTTAAATCCTGGTAAGTGCCAGAGGTTCCACCGTCGATCAATATTCTGCGGGGTGCTGCCAGCTCGCCGTATTCTATCCAAAGGCAATCGCCATGACGGGCTGGGAGCATTTCTATCCTGAACATGTTTCTCCTCCTTTTGCTTATTCTTTCTTGCTGTGAATAGGGGCAGGGATGTTGGATCTCCCGACCTGGATAGCGCTCCGTCATGACGATCTGCTTCGTACCATGGTTGTCACCTTGGGCATCTGATAGATCACTCTCTATCGGATTGCCAGACAAGGATCTCCTGTACTTACAACGGTAGTAGCAAATCTGAGCTATCGGGGGTAAAACGCATCCAGCGCTCACTGCTTGGAACACCTTTTGCCGGTATGTGCTGACCACTGAGTGACAGCTGTTCCAGTGTCAGGCTCAGATAGGAGAGATCAACCCCGGGTGACCACAGTTGGACGGTATCCAGTGCTTCTTCAACGTGATCCGCTGAAAATCCCTGGCTTAATAGATCGCGGCCGTAGAGCGTGTAGTAACGTAGTCGCGACAGCAGGTGAGAGTAGCCCTCACTGAACAGGGGCAAACCCCGCTTCACCGCCAACAACATAAAGTTGGCTGCCGAGGGATGATCCTTCCTGCGTGCCGCCAGCTCTCCGGCAATGACAGCCCCATCAGGCAACCATTCAAACCATGAGGCCAGGTTCATGGGCCAGTTGTGCAGGCGGTCAAGATCTCCGAGGCGCAACAATGCATAACCGCCAAGGGCGGCAGCAATCGGATTGCTCATTTTCCCCCAAAGCAGTTGTTCGGCATCCTCCATCAACGCGGCGGCCTCCTGCAGCGCGCCGGTCTGCATATAGTCACTGACCAATTCGATACTGCCAAAGCCCAGCAGGGAAGCTTCAGCACGAATGGCCTCACCGTCATCTACAATCGCCAGACGGCAGCTCATGGCATCAGATTGAGCAGCCATCGGCAGGGCAACACTGATATGGTCACCGGCACGTCCTCGTAACTCGATGGCAAACAAACCTGGATCTTGGGCGTGAACAAGGAGTTCCGACGCTACTACCTCACCCGCGACACCATGCTCCTGTAGTTCCAGACGCGGCGGGTATTCAGACGGAAGCCAATACTTTTGATCAATGTCGTAGGCTAGAAAACGTGCACACCAATTTGGCGGAAGGGCAGTGGTTGCCTGTTCAGAAATCGCTTTGTCAGCGTGTTCTGTCTCGTTCTCCTCTGACAACTCCAGGTTCGGAAAAGCTGGTGCTGGCGGTATGGGTGCGATCGGTTTGCGCTCTGTATATTGGCTTTTGAGTTTGCGTGCCAACAGGGTCGTTGGCCTCCAGCCCATCTTGTGCCGTGCCAAACCGCCGGCTTGTACAGCAACCATGGCAGTCTCGGTCTCCCCATTGGGTAGAAGCATGCGCACTGCATAGCGTCCCGGATTGAGCCTTAGTTGTTCTCCTGTCCTGGCCATTCCCAATAGACGCAGATTCTCGCCACGGATTTCAAGTGGCAGCGGCTGGTAGTTATAACCTTCGAACTCTACTATCAACTTTCCGCTGTTGTTATGGCCAGAGGTTTTGACAAAATCTTGCATGAATTCCCATCTCATACCGGAATCTCCATTTCGCAGCCAGGTGGAAAGGCAATAACTGAGGCCGCTTCCAGATTACGATAGTCCTGCTGATTCTGGGGAAAGGTGACCGCCAGCAGATAGTTTCCCCCTGGTACTTCACGTATTAAATCTGGCTCAAAGCGGCCATTCTCGAATAGTGTAATGCGGCTCAGTCCGTCCCAAAGCCTGGCGGAGGCGTGGGCCGAGGCGATAGCCGGGTTGAGGGTAATGCGAAGAGGGACATCCGGGGGACTTTTAAGCACATGAAAGGCTACATCGACAGGCAAGCCACCTGGTACAGCATCCTGCTGTTCCCCCCATTTCCTGGCCAGTTCCGACACTCTGACTGGCAGGCGCTTAAGTAGCGAGCTGGTGGTGACCAACCAGCGATTATCGGTATCAGGCGCATCGACACCATATGACTTAAGGCAATCCTGTAACGCTTGGCAAAACAGCGTCCCCTTGCCCGGTTCTCCAAGGGCATAACTGCGAGGTGCGGCACTGAAGAAAATGGGTGCGGCAGTAAGGGTGCCGGAATCCTCCTCATCCAGCGTCACCCCAACCGGGTTTTTGGCGTAGTCTTTGAATAGATCTGGTTTGATGCGGCAGGCATCAACAAAATAAAATTGTGTTTTGGCCGCCCTGGCGTTATTCATACCGCGCCAGATCGAGCCGATATCCATGGCACATTGAAGAATGTTATCGTTGGGATCGGCAAAGTCTTCTAACAAGACGATACTGTCATCCTTGGTTAACTGGATGCCATGACCCGCCACATAGAGTATTGCCACATTATCGCGATTGTTCTCGCAATCCCGTTTCCAGGCCCGCAGTGCTGCCTTGACGTTGGCGGTGGATGAGCGGGAAATATCAGGACCGGCCAGGCTGTCGACCTGCACCCGTTCATCCAGCGAGGGGGATAAAAGCAAGCGGATCGTTCCGATAGGCGCATCGGGATTGTGATATTCCTCATCCAACCAAGTAGCAAATATCAATGCCGATGTGGCCGGTGTAGTCGCTTGGCCAAGACCAAGCGTTACCCGTCCGTCATCGGGAACAGGTTGATCATGAGTGTCCGGTAAATGAACGTAATGGCTGGTTCCAATAACTAAGGCATGAGTTCGGGGTGTATTGGCATCCTCTCCCCCGACTGTCCTCCATACCTCACTCATGACAAGCCCCCGAATTCCTTATTATTGACAACACTATTGGAACTTTAGGCGACAAGCTGTCAAACATCTAGCATTGCATGGCCACTTTAGCAAGTCCAGGTCTCAGGAATTCTCAAGCCATACGGACCCTTGCTTCTAACCTTAATAATAAATGACGTATGCCTATTGGACCTGCAATGAATATAAACCCGAGCTGCTCATAAAACTTCCTTGCTTGTTCAAGGTCAGTTACTCTTATTCCTACATGGTTGATGCCCATGACTTCTTTCATTTCGCTATTCTCAGTAATAAAAGATATTGACAGTAGAATGCCATTGCTATTGGTCAGCTTCTTTTTAGCCTATTTGTAATTGAATAACTTGCGATGTACATTTTAACCCGGCATCTGCATCAGTTCTGATACCTCAAGTGAACCGCCAAAATCAAGAAAAGGGCAGTCCTTTGCAATCAACAGTGCCGCCTCCATAGAATCAGCTTCGATTATGGTAAAACCAGACATTGAGGCTTTACCACCAGAGGTAACTGTACCATCAGCGCTTACCGTTTTCGTATCCTTAAGCGGATTAGCTGGACTAACGGCAGCGTCGCCCAATGAAGATAACCATTCCTGATACTTTGCGAAATGCTGTTTACCTTCCTCTGGACTAGATGGCTGATTACCGCCTAGATAAGTAATAAAGTATTGAGGCATTATTTTCACCATATAAAAGTAAAGGAAATAGGGGCACCCATCATTTGATATTGTTAATACATGGTATTCCCATTTTCAGTATTTTCAGGTATTTCCTGCATTGAATCCCAGTGCTCTACTATTTTGCCATTTTCATCAAATCTAAAAAAATCCATGGTTACGTACTCAACACCGCCGGGCCAAATTTGGTCTGTATGAAGCGCCACCAAGTTGTCTTCTGCAACTGACCGGACAAATGTAATACTTTTTTCAGGGTACTCTTTTGCCATTCTTTCAAAGTAGGTTATGAGTGGCTCCTTACCATCTCCAACTAAAGGATTGTGTTGAATATAATTATTTCCGACATACTGTTCAACAGCTCTGCGAGGTTCACCTTCATATGCTGTTTTGTAAAAGGCAATCGCATTCTGCTTATTTCGTTCCAGACTATACATCATGTTATTACCTCCAGTTGTCGGTGAGATCATTAGCTTTGAGAGTATCGAATTTTATATATGGATGTTTGCACGCCTGATGTTTAGGCTAGCGGGATTGGTACGTCAGAAGCTGTTTTACCAGTGTGATTAACTTCCTGCTTGGCGACGAATCAAGCTGGGAGACGGGTGCCATTTGGGATGTTGATGGCGGAGTAATAGCCGGCAGATACTAAAAAGCTTTCCGGGTGGTCGGCTAACTGCTGCCACCCAGTTTTTAGCTTGTGAAGTATAATGCCATTATCTGCCGATTTTAAAAGTGGAGGCGAAGCCGGAACTATTTAAATCCTACTAATGATGGGTGTTCCTATATGTATGTTTTTATTACACATAATGTCTCGCACAGGGCTGCCAGCTGGCAGCCCTGTGCGAGACGTTTTACCTCACATGCTTAAGCGATTTGCTATGTGTTATTACTAAAGTGGCACAACTTTGTTTGCACAAGGACCTTTCTGGCCTTGGCCTACTTCAAATTCTACCGCTTGGCCGTCATTAAGAGTTGCGTAATTTCCATTACTTTGAATTTCTGAATGATGAACAAAAAGATCTTTACTGCCATCTTCGGGAGTAATAAAACCAAAACCTTTAGTTGCATCGAACCACTTTACTGTACCTTTGCTCATGATATTTTCTCAAAATAATTGGTGAAATTATAAATTTTACACATTCGAATTCACCGGGTCGAATATGGAAATGAAATTGTTCTAGAAAAAAACACATGACGTTTAGCTAAGCCGAGCGCGCTTGTTGTGCGTGGGGTTTGAGCTTTTTGTTATGTGATTAATTGTCCAAGTGCCTCTGAGCTTTCATTTCTAATGTTACTAGTTGGCCTTTATAAAATACACTGTTGATTGTCCAAGGTATTGGCATTTTATGGCCATATACCATGATTATTTTGTGGTTTATTGTGAGAGGAACATTTTTTACTTTTTTCATATTCTCTGAGCAATTGATCTGTGTGGTGGTCAGTAATATGGCAAGTGTATGATTAACAAGCAATAATTAATCATTAATCAGGGCAGACTCCTAATTTTACACTTTTCATGATTGTTGGATAGATTCCTTTTGGGTTGGTTTTTTACTCCCCCTAGTTTAAAGAATGGTGGGCTTCATCAATAATTTAACCTTGATACTTAAAAAACTTAGGGTCATTCATCAATGGTCGTTTCATGTCGATTGAGATTGCCACTCTACCATCCATATTTCTAGCATTCTTCATACTTTGCTGTAGGAGTCTTTTCCCATTACCTTTTCCCTTGAACTGTCCTGAGACCCTAAAGCAGTTGATGACCCCACAACAATCCAAGAGGGGCAAACCAGATGTGTCGATTCAGGAAGTTATCACATGCGATTTGACACTGTCAGTACCATATTGTATGGGTCCCAAAATACAGATATAGGATACTACAGGGTCAAGTTGGAGCAGAGGTAGATAGCTGCATTCGAACGTTTTCGGAGCAACAGAAGGCAGAAATAGTGGAATTGAGCGTACAGGTTGATCATGTGGTGATGATTGCTCCAAAGGTATCGGTATCAGATTATGTTGGGACGCTGATGGGAAGGACTGCGATCCGGGTATTCAATCGGTTTCGGGAACTGAAAAAGCGAAAAAATTCTTAAATCCGCTTCTGATCCCTCAACACCTTAACCTGAAACAACGCATTCCTTTCCTCTTCCTCCAACGCATTCTCAATAAACCGAATTGTATTTCTATACTGAGGAATAATGTTATACCGCAATGCATTTACCCGCTTCTGCGCTTTCCGCTGCTCAGCTATCAAACGGTTCAAACTCATCGACACCTCACCCATCTTGGCAAGCAGTAATGAGGCCTCGGCAAAGTGCAGACGGGTTTCATCGAAACTTGGGTCGGTGCCAAGCAGGCCAACCGGATTGAGAGGCATTCGTTCTCCGGTGACTGACGGAAACTCCACACCCAGGTTGCGGCGTGGCAGGATTTTTAAATCAAGAACCGGTTGTACACCGAGTGCCGCTTGATTGACGGCACGGGTACCCATGCGCAACTGCAACATGCTGATCCAGTGGTAGGCTTGCTTGATCGCTTCATGGGACTGGTCACGGATCTTGCGGTATTCACCAATGCGCTGGTAGACAAGGCGGGTCAGTAACTCGCGCTTGCGTTCCAGCAGGCTGTGCCCATCCTCAAGAAATTGCAGCTGCCGTTTCAGATTCAGCAGGGTGTTCTTGGTCGGTGCCGCCTTGATGCGTTTGCCGGTCATTCGCTCTGCCGATGATATTTGGCGATCTCGGTTTCGTTGACCCGGATGAGTGCCTGGGGCGGGAACGAGGAGAGCAGGTCCCACGCCAGGTTAAGGGTCTCTTCGATACTGCGGTCTTCATCTTCTCCCTGTTGTACAAAACGTCGTTCGAAGGCATCGGCGAATTCAAGGTAACGACGGTCCCGGGCGGAGAGTTCATCAGCTCCGATGATCGAGGCCAGGTTGCGGGTCTCCAGGGCTCTCGCATAGAGGGCATACAATTGGTTGGAGACGTGGGGATGATCCTCTCGGGTGAAGTCCTTGCCGATACCATCCTTCATCAGACGGGACAGGGAGGGTGAGATGTGGACAGGTGGATAGATGCCCTGGTTGTGCAGCTCTCTGCTCAACACAATCTGTCCCTCGGTGATGTAACCGGTGAGGTCGGGAATCGGATGGGTGATGTCATCACTGGGCATGCTCAGTACAGGCACCAGGGTGATGGAACCGTGACGATCCTTGATGCGACCGGAGCGCTCATAGATCTCTGCCAGATCGGAGTAGAGATAGCCGGGATAGCCTTTCCGGGCCGGTACGTCGCCCTTGGCGGTGGCGACCTCCCGCAGTGCTTCGGCGTAGTGGGTCATATCGGTCATCACCACCAGTACGTGTCGGTCGAGATCGAAGGCCAGGTACTCTGCAGCAGTAAGAGCCATGCGGGGCAGGGTGAGGCGTTCCACCGGCGGATCATCAGCCATGTTCACGAACATCACGACGTTACCCAGCACGCCGGAGGAGGCGAACTCCTCCTGGAAGAAGCGGGCATCGGCGTAGGAGACGCCCATTGCAGCGAAGACCACGGAGAAGCGGCTGTCGTCGTCGGGCAGTTTGGCCTGGCGCACGATCTGTGCTGCCAGGCGGTTGTGGGGTAGACCCGAGGCGGAGAAGATCGGCAGTTTCTGACCGCGTACCAGGGAGTTGAGGCCGTCGATGGTGGAGATGCCGGTCTGGATGAACTCTTTGGGGTAGGTGCGGGCAGCAGGATTGAAGGCGGCGGCACTGATGCTGCGGCGCAGATTGGAGACGATGGGTGGCCGATAGTCCCGTGGTTCACCCAGGCCACTGAAGACACGACCCAGGATCTCCGGGGAGAGGGCGATCTCCACCGGCTCGTCGAGAAAACGGACCCAGGTGCTTTCAAGATCGAGTTCGGCGGTGCCTTCGAAGACCTGGACCAGCACCTCCTCGTTGGAGCTGCGGATCACCTGGCCGTTGCGGGTGTTACCCTGCTTGTCGCGGATGTACACCCGGTCGCCGAAGGCAATATTGGGCACGTTGGCGACGGTCAGCAGGCCACCCCGGGCGGCTGATGCGGTACGGTACTCCTTGGCACTCATGCTGTCTGTTCCCCACGTTGAGCGTATTCGGAATGGATCTCTTTGAAGTCGTTCAGTGCCTCATCACGGAAGGCCTTCAGCTGGTCGATCTGGGATGAGTCGTAGAGCTCTTTGCAACGGCGAAGACGGGCCAATATCGGCATCTCAGGCAGCTCCTGAACCGGCACTCCGAGTTCAATCAGGGCGGTGCCCTCGTCATAGACCGAGAGGATCAGGTTGAGCAGCATGAACTGTTTCTCCGGGGAGGAGAAGGTGTCCACCTGGTCGAGGGCACTCTGTTGCAATACACCCTCCTTGATCAGGGCGGCACCCTCCAGCACCCAGCGCTGTGCGGAGGAGAGAGCCTCGGGTCCCACCAGGTTAACGATACGCGACAGCTCCGCATCACGTGCCAGCATTCCCAGTGCCTGAGCACGGCGCTTCTCCCAGCCGCGGTCGATGTTTTCGTGCCACCACTCGGCAGCGGTACCGACATCGGCTGAGAAGCTGTCAACCCAATCGATGGCAGGGTAGTGACGGGCGTCGGCCAACTCTTTGGAGAGCGCCCAGAAGGTCTGGATGATCTCCTTGGTGTGGCTGGTGACCGGTTCCGAGAAATCGCCACCCGGCGGTGAGACAGCGCCGATCAGAGTGACCGAACCCTTACCGCAGTCCATGGTCTCGACCCGGCCGGCACGTTCATAGAAGGCAGCGAGGCGGGAGGCGAGGTAAGCAGGGTAACCCTCTTCCACAGGCATCTGGCCAAGACGACCGGAGACCTCACGCAGGGCTTCCGCCCAGCGGCTGGTGGAGTCGGCCAGCATGACCACATCGTAACCCTGGTCGCGGTAGTACTCAGCGATGGTGATGCCGACATAGATCGATGCCTCCCGGGCCACCACCGGCATGTTGGATGTATTGGCGATCAGCAGGGTGCGGTCCATCAGGGGCCGGCCGGTGTAGGGGTCTTTCAGTTTCGGAAAGCTGTCGAGTACATCGACCAGTTCATTACCGCGCTCGCCGCAACCCACATAGATCACGATATCGGCATTGGCCCAACGGGCAACCTGGTGCTGCACCACCGTTTTGCCGGCACCAAAGGGACCTGGTACGGCACACTTGCTCCCTTTCAATAAGGGAAAAAAAGTGTCGAGGATGCGTTGTCCGGTGATCAGCGGTTCGACCCCATTGTCACGGCTCTGATAGGGGCGGGGCTTGCGCACTGGCCAGCGGTGGTAAAGTTTGAGGTGGTGTACCTTGCCATGACGGTCTCGCACCTGGCCAATGGTCTCTTCCAGGTTGTAGTCACCCTCGGGAGCCAGCTCGATCAACTCGCCTTCAATGTTCGGCGGTACGATGATCCGGTGCTCGACGGTCTCGGTCTCCTGTACCACGCCGATGCGGGCACCACCGATGATCGGCATGTTCGGTTCGAGATTTTCGGTGGGGCTAAAATGCCACAGTTTTTCCCGATCGAGGGGGAGTGGGCTGAGTCCACGGGGGATCTGGTCGCCCGCCTTGAGAAACATCGCCTCCAGCGGTCGTTGCACACCGTCGAAGATACCGCCGATGAGACCCGGTCCCAGCTCCACGGAGAGTGGGTGTCCCAGGCCCTCTGCCGGTTCGCCGGGACGTACCATTTCGGTGGACTCGTAGATCTGGGCCAGTGCCTCTTTGCCTTCAAGGGAGATCACCTCGCCGTAGAGACCGAGGCTACCGATACGCACCTGTTCCCCATTCTGCACGCCGGGAAGCTTGATGGTGACAATGGGGCCGTTAATGTCTTGAATGGTGCCTTTTTTATCTTCTTGTTTCATTGTTTATAGCGCCTGTCCGTCGCCAATGGGGGGCAGCAGCCTCTCAACCAGTGCCTGATATACCTTGCGCTCCAGGCGGGCGAGACGGCCCTCAAAGGTGTGATCGATCTGTACCCGTTTGTCGGCTGTGGTGACCAGGCAGCCACCCACCGTTTCGATGCTTTCTTCCATCAAAACAAACTGTTTGCCCGCCATCAGGCTGGCTGTCAGTGCTTCCCATTGGGGTTGCAGGCGTCGCAGGTCGTTGGCGTTGACAGAGACCTCCAGCCGCTGCTGCTCAATCTGACTGGCGGCCTGCAGCAGTAAGGCCTTCAGCAGTTCAAAGTAGTGTGCTTCGTCCTGACTCAGTGCCTGCATACGCTGCTGCAGTTGGTCGATGACTACCTGCACCAGATTCCAGCGCATATGATCCATCTTGCTATGCAGTTTCAACTCGTCGGCCTGGACCTTGCGCAGATAGGCCCGGTCTGCCAGCGACTTGGCCAGCAGGGTCTCTTTCTCCTCGCGCAGATGGAGTCGTTCACTGGCTTCGCGCAGGATATTCTTACGTCCGGAATCGGCCCGGCTTCGACACTCATTGGCCATCAGTTCGGCCCGTTCAAGGATCGCTTTTTCAAGCGCTTCGACCTGATTCAATGTCTCTCTCCTCTATTAACCACCGGTCAGCTTTCTCAGTTGCCCATCCAGATCCGATTGGAAATTGTCGGGATCGTGCAGAGAAGGAACTTCCGACAAGACGATACGTCCTCCCTCACTACGGATCTGCTCCAGCAGTTTGGAGCCGACTTGATTGATTGACTGCTCAATAATCAGCAGGGCACGCTGCTTCTCTTTCAATAACACCGAAAGCAGTTCGTCAAGCTTGCCTGCATCGGGTTCCGTGAGGGTCTCGAAACCGATCAGCCGGAAGCCATCGGTCAATCCATGACTGCCGACAAAGACCATCCTCACGTTATGTGTTGCAGTTTCCGACATCGGCTGTTTCAGATCTTATCCAGCAACAGAATACTCATCACCAGGCCGTAGATGGCGATACCTTCCGCCAGGCCCAGATAGATCAATGTACGGCCGAAGATCTCCGGTTTCTCCGCCAATACTGCCAGCGAAGCGGCACCGATGGGCCCGACCGCGATACCGGCACCGATGGTGCTGAGGGCAGTAGGAATACCGACACCGATGATGCCCAGACCGAGACCAATGGAGATCTCACCCCCTGCTTCAGCTACCGGTGGCGCGGCCATGACTTCACCGATCCCCATAAAGATCAGGGCGGCCTGAGCGGCGACAAAGACCAGCAGGTTGATGCCAATGGTCGGCTTGAACCAGGGCCTGCTGATCTTGGCCGGCTGCATCTCCATGATAACGCCGGTGATGATAATGCCGGCGATGCCCAGGGTCATTACTGCAATAAGCCAGTACATAACGTGCTCCTTTTTACTTTGAGTGTTGAGTGTTGAGTTTTGAGTAGATGTTAGTGCTATGTACACGATTATTCTTTAACAAAACGTGAGCGAAGCGAACACCTATACTCAAAACTCAAAACTCAAAACTTCATCACTTAAAGTGTCAGTGGTTTAAAAGCCCTCCCATCTCCCGAATAGAACCGCGAAAAACCCTCATAAAATTCCAAACGCAATACCTGGATGGCTACTATCAGGCCTTCCAGGACGAGGATGAATACATTGCCCAGTATCACAGTGATCCAGTGGCCGGTGTCACCCATCATGTTGGCGAGGGTGAAGACGGCGATCGCCAATGCGACATGGTTAAGACTGAAAGCGGCGACACGCAGGAAGGAGAGGGTATTGGAGGCGTAGCCGGTGATGGTCTCAAAGGTCTCGATAAAGGCGACCAGTATGCGCTCACCGATCGATGCTTCCTGCTCTATCAGTTTATGGGCGAAGATACCAATCAGCGTGAGGATGGCGAGCGTTGCCCAAAAGGCACCAACGCTGCCACTGGCATAGAAACTATATCCACTGCCCAGCAGGCCGGTGTAGAGCAGTAGTGAAAGCAGGCCGTTATCGCCAAACAGGGTGCCGATACGGTCTCCCTGACTGAGATGATTGGCAATGTTGAGCAGTGTTACCATGATGATGAATCCTATGCCAAGCAGCAGCGCTACTGTCAGCATATAGAGTGGATCGGTGAGTGGTGCAATCCATATCGCGTGCAGGATATGTTCAAAACCGAAGATGCTCCCGTAGAGGAAACCGAAAAGGATCGAAGAGAGACCGGCGGCTATACCGAAGGCGGTGAAACTGCCCAGCTTGCGGTGCATCAGCAGGGCTGTTCCGAGGATCACAGCACCATGACCGACATCGCCGAACATCATACCGAACATCAGGATGTAGGTGAGTGCGAACAGCTGGGTGGGATTCACTTCTCCATAGCGGGGCACACCGTATTGCATGACCAAGGCGGAGAAGGGTTTGAGCAATCTGTTATGGCGCATCACAGAGGGTACCAGCGGGCGCTCATCCGCTGTTGGATCACGGGCCTCCAGTACGAAGGCATTGGGCAGCTTGTCGTGTAAAGCATGTTCGACCAAGGGGAGATCCTCGGTGGGCACCCAGCCCTGCAGTCGTGACAGGTTGCCACGATGACGTGCAGCCTCTCCCAGTGCGACATAGGGAGCTGCCAGATGAAGGATATGAGCCGCTTTCTCCAGCTCTTGGCGTGATTCAGCACTCCATCCACTAATTGATTCATCGAGTGCCTTGGCAGCGATCTCGACAGCCTCCCTGCGTTGCATCAGTCGAGTCTGGGCCGTCTCTGGTTCGGCATGCAGTTCAGGTGGAATCTCCAGGGGGTGGAAACCGGCGGTATCGAGTACCGATTTCAGTTTGGATATTTCACGGCCTCCTGCGCCGACAATAATGACATGGCTCTCGTTATCGTTCTCCATGAAGGGAAACAGAAGATAACGATCAAGTCCCAAGGCGTCTTTCAGTTGATTGACCTGTGCGCGGGGAACCATGCCGATGCAGGTCTCGAGAAACTGTTTGTCACCCTGTAGGTGCCCCAAGTCGATATGCAGGTTACGGAAGTTGTCGAGGGTGGTTTCGAGCTGGTTAATGCTGCGTCGCTCTTCAAGTTGGCGTCTTCGTGTCTCCTCGAAGCCGGAGCAGGTCTCCCAGGCGGTGCCTAGCCACTGATTCGCCTGCTCGAGTTCCTCCTCGGCGATCGGGGTGATGGTACCGGAGGTCTGTGGTGGAGAAAACCCAACCTGGGATGCGATCTTATCGAGACGGGCCTTCGCCTGGGCGTAACATTCACGGAATCGTTGGCCAGGGATCTTTGGAAGTGCTTCCTCAGCATAAGGCCTTGTATCCGGACTGAAACTGTTGAGTCCGGCAAGGATCACCGAGGCGCTTGGCAGATCGTCTGTCAGAGCCTGGATACTGATGTGTTTCATCGATAGGGGGCTAAACATCGTTTGCCTCCGCCAACCTTGTGCCGATGGCATTCGATGGCACGGCCTCATCGAGAATGGCTTGATCCATCTGCAGTAATTTCCCTTGAATGATGGCGTAAAGCCGCATCAGATCCATATCGCGGATGATCAGGTAACTGAGTGCGGAGACTACCGCATCCGGGCTGTAGTGCATCAATTTGCGCAGCTCACTTGAGACGGTCTGGTCAAGTCGTTGCCTTACCTGAGTAATACTCTTCGCGTCTGTGAGGATCTCTTGGAAGGGGGCTGGTAAATGATCGATGATGGTCTCCAATCCATCCAGGTTGGCAAGCTCCATCAGGCTGTCACGCTGAATCCGGCCGCCATAGGGGATCAGCAGATAGTAGGCCTCACTGGGTGCGAAGTGATAGACCAACCGGTATCGCAGCAACCACAGGATATTCTGCCGGTCGACCATGACGCCGATGACCTTTTTCAAGCCGCGTTTGTCAATGCTATCGGTGATATTGGCGTGGCGCAGCATGCCGGTGTAGTAGAGGCGATCGATGGCGGCATCGAGTGAGAAATTTTCGTGTTGCTCCTCGAACACATTACGTGCCTGCCTGGCGATCAGGGCATAGGGCCCCTGGTCGAGTTGACGCAGCATCTCCAATACATTCTCCGCCTGCAGCAGGGATTCATGAGGCAAGCGGATATTTTCCGGCAGGTCAAAAAGATTGTCGCGGATTTCCTCCATCCCAAGGGTATTTAATTTACCGCGGATCAGGGTTTTTAAATTATAGAGTTCGAACTTTCTTGGCCAGTAGAGCATCAGGCCACGGGAGCGACCACTGAGTGGACGAAGCAGGACCGAGAGTTCATGCATCAGGCGGTGAAGCAGGGCTTGTTCCACCAGTCGACTCTTTTGACGGTTGTCGATCGCTTCTTCAAAAATGGGCTGCAGATCAAAGGCCTCACCAAGTTGCCTGAGCGACATCTCTTTCAGGCGATCAATCTCTTGGGGGGATAGAAGTCGGGCCGACAACACCCCTACACGGGTTTTAAGATAGGCCTGATCCCTGTTTGAACTCATTACTATCGGCTAGTCTTCGTCTGCTTTTGGATCGACCAGTACGGCAAAGGCTGCATCCAATGCATCTTCCTCCCTGACTTCCGCGTATTCACGCAACTGTGCGTGACGTTCATTAAAGCGTTTCTTCAGCTCGGCTATGGTCTGTTCGGCGCGGCTATCGGCCTTTTCCATGAATCCCTGATGCAGTTCTGGAATGCGTGCCTCGAAATGCTCCTCCTTGGTCTTTGTCTCCTGCAATGCCTCCTGGATCATTCGTTCACGCGCTTCTTCGGCTTTGCTGTGAATCTGCTGTGCTTTTGTTTCTGCGTTGAGCAGCCGCTGCAGTGACTCTTCCATTAATCCAAATACCCCCCGGTGATTGCTTGGATTGTTTGTTGTTTCTGAGGATCTGTAGCAGGGTTATCTGTTCAACTGCCCCGCAGTACACGAATAGTGTAGCTAATTTGGCCGGTGAATGTATGACTTCATTCGAAAACCTGATTGAGCCAGATCATTGATCGGACAACTAGAGAAGGTTGGGCTATAATAATGAATCACTGTGTTTAATCAGACTAGGGTATTGCCAGATACTCCCAGTAGGGTGCCGGCCTGCCGTACTCAATAAGGGTTGGCACGGTTCTGAGGTCCACACCCATGAAAACTAATAGGTAAGTTATCAGCTTTTCATGGCAGGCTTATGAAACTGAGTGTCTGACGGTAAAAATGCTTTCAACAGTTGAGCGATTTCATCGAGCTGGGTTTGATCGTAAGCTTGTCGTTGTTGAGTGCCCCAGACCACACCGGGCCAACAGATGTCATCGGTTTTTCGGCCGACGATATGGATGTGCATCTGAGGCACAATATTTCCGATGGTGCCGATATTGAGTTTATCGGTTGTATAGGTCTGTTCAGTGAAGTGAGAGATGAGATTGATCTCCTCGAGCAATATCCACTGTTGATGGGGCGAGAGTTCATGTAATTCAATAACCTCCACTCTGGGTACCAGGATGAACCAGGGAAGCAGGGCATTGTCCATCAGCAACAGCTCACTGAGTTCGAGTGCGGCCAGGGTAAAACAATCCTGTGATAGACTGTTAACCAGGCTGAATCGGTTATCCGTT